>NZ_RZSF01000162.1:0-14855 GCF_004023325.1 Mesorhizobium sp. M1A.F.Ca.ET.072.01.1.1
TCATTGGCAGACTCGATGGTGCTTGCTCTTTTCGCATCGACGTCGCCAAGTGGACCATCCGCCGTTTGAAGCTTGCCGTCTGCGGAAACAACGTATTGCCGGGCACCATCGAGCCAACGATTGCGAAAGACGCTGTCCACTGCGTCGGAATCGGTCTCTGGACCCGCAGTTTGAGTGGAACTGACGGCGGATTGCGCAGTCTCACGCCTTTGTTCTGCCGAGAGTGCCGAGCCGGCGGAATGCATTCCTGTGGCCGCGAGCAGGACTGGCGCGACGTAGTGCAAAACTTGCGAGTGAAAACGTGACAAGGCCATTCCAGATCATCCGAGGCGCGAACGTCGAATGCAGGAATCGGTATGTCAGATAAAAAAGAATGTCAATTTGCCTATGATTTTTTCTTGCGTCGAGAATGCGAAAAGAGCACATTGCAATTCGCCCCGCCGCCCGCAACCGAGGAAAACGGCCCCAATGAAACGTTGCCTCAGCAGCCTTGGTCTGCCCCTGTTGATGGCCATGCCAGCGCTTGCCGCGGGTCCCGTCGACCAGGCCTATATCCGTTCGCTCGCCGCACCCGGGAAAACCGTGCTGGTCATCGAATATTACGACGGCAAGGGTGACGTCACGGACCGCAAGGGCTTCGCCTCGGCGGGGGGCTTCAAAACGGTTTCGCCGACCGATTTCGCGGTCGACGACAAGGTCACCGTCCACCTCTTCGGTATCGAGCCCTGCGAGGGCGACATGGTGAACCGTCGCGAGGACTTCGCCGGCAGCTGCGCCGACTATGCCGAGCAAGGGCTCAAGACACTGTTGAAGTCGCCAAAGGTGATTTATTGCCGCGCCTTCGTCAGCGAAGCCAACGCGCCTATCCAGGACGCGACCTGTTACGGCTACTACAACTACCCCGGCAGTCTCGACACGGTCGACATGTTCGAGGAGCAATTGGTATCGCTCGGCACGCATCGACTTGCCAAGAAGCCGGGCGGAGGCCTCGCACGGCCCGATCTTGAGAAGGCAGAAAAGACTGGCCGGGGTGGCGGATATGGCATGTGGGCAGATCCCCGGATCAAGATGGAATGAGATCGCTCGCTGTCGTCTTGGCCGCCGTGATTTCGGGGTCTGTGGCCGCCGCCCCCGCAGGCTATTTCAACCTCCGACTCGGCGTGGCGCTCGAGAGCGGCGACAGCTGGACAGACGCCGGTGCGAGGTATCACCTCTACGGCGTGCAGGCTTGCCTGCGCGGCACGTACTATGCGGATAACTCCGGCCGCAGAGAGGATTGCGGCGAAGCCTCCCTTTCTGTCATTGCGGCATTCATTGCTGACACCAAGCCGGTCTGCTCGCCGATAGCGACGATTGCCAAAGTTACTCATGTCGTTTGCTATGCGACAGTCGGCGACGATCAGTTGGATCTTGGCAATCTGATGATCACGTCTGGCTATGCCTTCGCCGCCCTGCAGGCGGACGGCCTTCCTTACTCGCCCGCATATGCCGTAGCTGAACAGGTTGCGCGCGAAAAGCACGCTGGCCTGTGGCAGTTCAAGGACGTGCAGCATCCGGCGATCCTGCTCGGTCGTGCCGCGGCACGGAGGCCGACGATCCAATGAGAATGCGAGCGACCTGTTTTGCTGCTCTTCTGGCGCTGTCGGTTGCCGCCTCCCCTAGCTGGCCGGCCGACGCCATCGGGCTGCGGGCTACGCCGTCCTCGCTGCCCAGTGAAGCGGTCTCTAAAGCAATCACCGGCCGGGTAGCGATCATCGATGGACGGACACTCTGGTTTCCGCGATCGGCCGAGAAAGTCCGTCTTGCCGGCATCGACGTGTGCGAACTGCCCCAATGGGCCTTCGACCCAACCCGATACGGCAAGAACACTGTGCTGAAACCCATGCCGTGCGGCCCCCTTGCCAAGGCCTGGCTCAAGAGGGTGGTCGGCGACGATCTCGTGACGTGTTGGGCGACCGCGTTTAATTCAGACGGCGCCTATGTTGCTGCCTGTTCCACGAGGGGACGCGACCTCGCTGTCGAGATGCTGCGGGTCGGCTGGGCGCTGGTCACCTCCCCTGCCCTTCCCGGGTACGACGCGTGGCAACGCCACGCCATGACGGCCCGATACGGGATGTGGGCCACCTACGTGCTCGACATGGACGAGTGGCGCGGAAGGGCTGTCGATCGAACGCTGCAGAGACAACCGGTCGCCGACTTCAATCTACTGGCTGAGCGAGCGCGAGAAATCTCTCCGCCATTCGCCGACGCGCGCAAACGGCCGCGCCGATCAGATCGCTGAATTTGGATGCTCAGGAGAAATGACCATGCGGCTCAGGTCCACTATTGTCCTCGCGTCGAGCGCCTTGACTTCGCTAGCAGCCGCAGTTGTTGACACGCAGGCCAGCGAGTGGGGTTGCGAAGTGCTTTTGTGCGCGTCGTCATCAAACCCATCCTGGCATGGCTTGCCCGCCTGCCACCCGCCCATGGATCGATTGATCTCGGCCATGAGCAGCTGGGGTTTCTCGTGGCCCACCTGCCCCGAAGCAGGCACCGGCTCGCCCGGCTACGAAAAATACGCCGATTGTCCGGCCGGCTGGAGCGTCGGATATTCCGAGGTCGGTCACGGCACGCGCAGCGAACCGAGTCTGTGTGTCCAGAAGGGTCGCAATACATGCAGCCGTCGCGAAGGATGCAGTGATACGATTTCGATGCCTCGTCCGTCGCGCGGGGATCCGTATTACTTCGATATTTCTGCCAAAGACGGGTCTGTGTCCCGGCACTGGTTCAATCTGCGGCGTTAGCGCCTGATCCGCCTGGCGAACCTGGTTGCGGATTTCGGTTTCGGTTGCTTCGAGCAAAGCAGTTCCGCGACTTCGTCCCGGAAGCGTGCCGTGGACGCAAGAAGCCGGGCTTGTTGTCCGTCGCCGATGTCGGTGCCGGTGGCGATCATGACGGCCGCGACACCAAGTATCTTATCGCAAGCGTCCGGCGCATTCGTGGGCTCAGCTGCAATCAACTTGGCAACCGCCCGTCGCATATCTCGCCTGATAATCCAAGTCAGCGGCAATCTGATCGGTTGCCAGCGCAAGCGCAAGATTCGCTGAAGTCTCCGATTGGCAGCGCCTATCCGGTCGAGCTCCGCAATCGCCCTCGAGGGGGCGCGTCCGCGGTCACTTACCATGCGTAGCCAGTGGAAGTTTCTTGTGCGCGTCATGGCGACGAAATCACATTCCCCGCTGATCTAGTCAGGCTGTATCCCCTTATTCTCAAGGGCCGCCATCCTCTTGCCAGCTATGTCCGAAGGAAGATGAGCCGCGCGAAATATGCGGCCTTCATTTTGAGCTCGCCAACATCGGCCACCGGCGCCATCGGTGCCTGCCGTCGAATAACCGTTTCGTTCGCCAAAATGGCGTCAAGCCGTGGCCCGATCAGCTGCGCCTCGGCCTCTTCGGCGTGCATCAAACGTTTGCCGAGACACTCCAGCTCTGAAATGGCGCGGCGGTGCGCCGCGATCAGATCCACGACTGCGTCCCCCTCTCGTGCCTTGCCCTTGCTGCTGCACACAAGTTGGATCGGCATCGACTGCTCCGAGTGGTTCGGCTCCTCCCGCATAACAAGACTGTCCCGGTCCCGCCGGAGAAAAAAGGGATGATGGCATCCCTATTTTTCCGTCGCGAAAGATGAAAACCTGCCTGTCAATCGATCGGTGAGGACCTGCTGCCAGTGTTTCGTGCGCTCGTTGTCGAAGATCAGAATCTGATGCGGCTGGCGCTTATGGACCAGATTCGGGCGAGTCTCGGAAATTGTGTCGTCCTTGGCGCCGAGACGTTGGAAATCGCTGCGCGCGAGCTTCGGAGCGCTGAGTTCGATCTGGTCGTCATTGATCCGGGACTTCCCGGCTTCGACCCGACGCTGGACGCTGATCGCGTGGCCGTCGTCGGCACAATCATCGAAGCCTCGCCAAGCGCGATCCACATCGTCGTAACAGGCTCAGACAACCATTCTGAGGCCGAAATTTTTCGGCAAATAGGCGCGGCCGGCTATCTCGGTAAGACCGGGCTGGAGCCCGGCGTGTTCAATGACGTGCTCGACGACATTTCCACCAACGGATTTGCAGTTCGGCTTTCGCGTGTGGCGATGACCATGCCCGACGTTCGCTATTCCGTCCTGACGCCAAGAGAACAGGAGATTATCGACATGATGACCCGTCGCGAGCCAGGCATGACGCGTACGCAGTTTTACCAGGTGATGGCAGGTCGCCTGGGCATCGATCCCAGCTCGGCGGAAAAATACTACAAACAGGCGCGGGCAAAATTAATGAAGAACGGCCACAGGCTACCGCAGGGCCTATAACCAGATGTCATTGATGACCGTCCATGGGATCAAGGTCCCCCTGCGCCCCGACGACGTCTCGCCTGTCATCTGGCAGGCCCTCGATAATGAAACCTATGAAGCCAAGGAAGCCAAGTGGATATCGAAGGCCGTGAAGCCCGGTGATCGGGTTCTGGAACTCGGCTCAGGCATAGGCATCATTACCTCGCTTATCGCTCAGATCCCGGACGTTCAGGTGTGGGCCTTCGAAGCAAATCCGGCGTCGGTCGCCCTTGCCAAGCGCGTCGTTGACGCCAACAATTTGGACAACGTGGTCCTCTTGAAAGGCATTCTCGCAGCTGGCCCGCCACGCCCGTTCACCTTTTATGTGCGCAACGATCTCTGGATGTCCTCGATGGACAAAGACCAGGGGCCTTACGAGCGCGAAATGACGATTGTCTCGACTGACGCCGACGACTTCATCGTCCAGCACGGCGCCAACGTCCTTGTTATGGACATAGAAGGCGCCGAAAGGGAACTCCTGCAGCACGCCAAGCTCCCGGGCATCGAGCGTGTCTTCCTGGAATTGCATGATCACTTGTATGGACTGGACGGAATCCGCGCTATCACCCAGGCACTGGCGTTAAAAGGCTACGCCTATGATCCCCGCGGCTCCCGCGGTCCGTGCGTCCTTTTCGCCAAGGACGACGGCCCACGCGAATATGAAGAGGTTGAACCAGATGCAGCGTGATACTCTTGCTTCTTGTCTTGCCTTCGCAATCGCCATGGCTGTTGCCGGGCCAACCGCCGGCAAGGGCGCCCTCACGGATCCCGATACGCTCACGCTCGAAGATGCATCGGGCAAGGCCATCCAAACCCTTACCGTCGAGCAGTTGAAGACCGAATTTCCGCAACAGACCTACGATACGCGCACGCCCTGGACGAAAGAGGACGAGAAGATCGTCTACCGGGGGCCCCTGCTGAAGGACATATGGGCGAAAACCGGGCTCGCCAACGTCGCTAAAGTCAAGGTGGTCGCCTACGACGACTTCGTGTCTGAACTCCGCATGGACGAGATCCAGTCATATGCGCCTATCCTGGCGGTCGAGCGCCAATGTACAAAGGATGACCGCAGCCAAGGACGATGCAAAGGCGATCAGCAGTTCCGCCCCATCACCATGAACGAGAAAGGTCCGATCTTCATGGTCTGGCCCTTCGATCGCCTGCCCGCCTCCTATGTCCCAGCCCGTAATGCTATCTGGGTCTTCTTCCCGGTTGTGCTGCGCGCGGACCAATGAGATTCGGCACCAGCCGCTTTTTTGCTGCCTTGCCTTATCTTGGGCTGGCGCTCGCCCTCCTCCTCAGCACTTGGGCGTTCGTCCGATCGGACCGCTACAGGCAAGAGACGGACGAGATCCTCAACCAGACCTACGAGATTCAATGGCGTGCGACCCAGGTGCGCGAGCGGCTTGTCAGGGTCCATGGCTATATCCGTCTCGCCGACGAAGCCGGCAAGCTCGATCCTGACATCAATCGGCAAATGGCTCTTGTGAGCGTCAACATCGCTCAGCTTGTGGCGCTGCCGTACCTGCAGCATTTCTTCCCGCAGAAAGACATCGAACTCCTGGAAAACGTGCGTCGGACAGTCGAGCAAAACGTCGCGCCGGTTGTCGAAGCTGGTTCCAATTATGCGGATGCCCTCGACCACATGACCAATCTCGAGCAGGACATGTACGAGATCTCTAGCGCCACCGTTGATCACAGCACGACGCTCCAGGAAACTGCTCAAATCGATATAGCCGCATCCCGCAACTGGTTTATGTTCGCGATTGCCCTGGGACTGGTCGCAATCTTCTATCTCATAACCCATCAGCGTCACGCTTACGTCAGCCGTCGCGATCGACACATGCGCTCATTCGCCTCGCTGTTCGCGCATATGACGCGCTCACGCGTCACCGCTTTGCGACTGTTTCTGGAGGGCACTGGTTCGGAGCAACCTCCGAGAGAAGAGATGTTGAAGGCTGCCCGCAGTGCTGCGAATGAGCTCGAATCCATCAATGACGGGTTGCTCAAGATCGCCTTTTCGGAACGAGATTCGCATGTCCTCCCGCTCGCCAAGCTGTTGCTGGACCTCAAAGATCGGGACGGCATCGTGCAGCTGTCAGTCGATTCCGAGGCGGGAACACAAACCGTGCCGGCAACCCAGTTTCAACTGGTACTGAGCGAGCTTGTGCAGAACGCGCTCACGGCCGTCGAAAACACCGACGGGCCGAGCGTTGTCGTAAAGGCATCGGTCGTGCACCGGCCTGTTTTTCGCCGCAACGTTCTGTTGCTGGAGGTCGCAGACAACGGTGTCGGCATGACGCCAGAAGTCCTGCGCAAAGCAAAGACGCCCTTCTTTTCGACCCGGGCCGGGAATCACGTCGGCCTCGGTCTCACCGGCTGTTCCCAGATGGTCGCCACACTCAATGGGAGGCTTTTCATCGATAGCAAACCCGGAGCGGGCACTGTCGTCAAGGTCCGCATCCCAATCGGTGCATAATGATCGGCAACGCGCTTGGGATCGCTGATTACTTCGCCGGTGGCAGCATCCTTAGCTTTCAAAGGCAGCTGGGCATAGTTCTTGACCGAGGCATCATAGTCGAGCCCAGACGCGTTGAACGCGGCTTTTTATGAACCGGTCATCGACAAAGTTGTTGACGTCGAGCGACTGGTCGGTTTTTTTTGAGGAGCCTCAAGGTGTCGATCGCAGTGGCGATAGCCTGGCGGCATTCCGGCTTCCATGTGAGGTCACGGGTCTGAAGCGCGAGCGGTTCATTCAGCTCACTGTATTTCTCCCGCTCTTTGGTGATGAGCCGATCGGCCTCGATTGAGGCGCGAAGATAGGCTCTCCGGATATTTTGCAGCATAGTTGGCATCGACCAGGGCTCCATTGAAAGTGGGCGTCTTTGCCTGCGATCCGTCATAACGCGATCTTTTTCCTTAAGCTCAGCGTCTCGGCGTTCACTTGACAAACTCGGACAGTTGCGCGGTTCGCGGCACGGAGGGAACATCAAACATACACGCCAACTTATCGAAAGGCGATTCCGTAATACCATAAATTGTCATTCCCGGCCTATTTGTCGTGATGTAGTAAAGTCGACGAAGCATGGGATATCCGCTAGGAATGGCAAAGACTTCGCTCGCCTGCCCTAAGGCCGGTGCTGCGTCTATCAGTATTCTAATATTTGTAATATTAATGTCGTGCCGACTAAGCACGCTTGTTACAAATCCTGCCCCGAACTCATCAACAATATCTCCATCGACATCTGACGAAAGATAAGTGGCGTCATACATGATCGGAGAATTATCACCTGAGAAGACCATCTTGCGAACACAGAGCATCGCCGCTTCCGGCGGCTCGAATGTTTGCATCGCCGGTTCCGCAATCTTCTCCCGGGCGATCGACAGGAGCCGCAGGTTGGCATTCATCAGCCAGGACATCGAAGCATCCAACTCGAGAAGAAAGCGCTTGTTGTCCTTTACGAAGGTCCCCTTCCCGGCAATAGACGTCAGCATGCCTAAGGACTGCAGATCACGGAGTGCCCTTTTTACCGTAATGGCGCTGACCCCGAATTCTTCGCTCAACATTGCCGTGGACGGGATGAGCGCACCGGGCTGATAAATTCCGCCCATTATCCGCTCCAGAAGTTCTGCTCGGACCGCTTCGTGAAGCGATGGCGCGCTTTGCAACTGAGAAATGCTCACAGAGATCCCCTCGCCATCGCCACCTTGAGATAGACGTCGGTCAAAACCTGGAAATCTCCGTACCATTTGGATATGTTCTCAATCCGAATGGCCACGTTCCGCTTGCGCTGCCTCGCCGCTACACCCAGCATATCTTGACGATTGATCGCGATCATGATGCACCTTGTCATCCTTTTTCATGGGGTGTGCGCCGTCAACCCGAGGCGACATTCCAACTGGCTGACCAGCGCGACGGCGATCAGTGCCAGAGCGAGGAACAGCAAGCCGGCGACAGCCATTGGCTCGGCGTAGCGATAAGTTGCCGAAGACACATCGAATGCGCTTCCCAGCATCTCAGGGACAGAGATGACCGCAAGGTATGGGGTCGCCTTGAGAATCGACACGGAGTATGCGCCTAAGGGTGCCGCTACATTTCGCAGCATTTGCGGGGCGATGACGAAAATCAGTGCGTCGAGCCAGCTCAGCCCGAGACTGAAAGCGGCTTCGCTCTGCCCCGCCGGGATGGCGTTGATCCCCGCCTTGTACACCTCCGACAGATACCCGGAGTAGTAGACGCTCAGCCCCAGAACGCCGGTGACGAAAGCAGGAAGGGTAATTCCGTAAGAGGGCAGAACAAAGTAGATGAAATAGAGCTGGACCATAATAGGTGTGGAGCGGATGGCGTCAATCAGCAGCTGGGCCAAAGGGCGGATTATCCAGTGCGACCTGCGAAGCATTTCTAAGATGAACCCCATAAGCGATGCGCCGATGAAGCTCAGTATTGCCACAAGAATCGTATTGCTGATTCCCTTCAGTATGAGCGGAATGATGTCGACAGCAAAACCTAGGTCAAAGCTCATTGATAAGCCTCCGCCCCTTACCCAGCGTTTTCTCCAGATAACGGCCGAGAATAGTCACGGGGTAGCATGCAATGAAATAGGCCAACAGCAATCCAGAATAGATGCGCACCGGATCGTAGCTGAGTTGCGAAATTTCCTTCGCGCGAAATGTCATGTCGGCGAGACTCAGCAGTGACAGCAGAGCAGTGCCCTTGATGAGCTGGATTGCCAGATTAATGAATGTCGGCATCATGGCAGCGACCGCCTGGGGCAATTCGATCAGCCGCAGCACATCTAACCGACTCATGCCGAGAGCCAGCCCTGCCTCCGTCGGCCCCCGATCGAGCGCCTGTAATGCCGCGCGGACCGACTGGCTGCCATATCCGCCGATGTTGAGCCCCAGAACCAGCGCCCCTACGGCAATTCCAGACAGGTAGATGCCGAAGGCGGGCAACGAGTAGTAGAAGGCATAAAGCAGCACGATGAGGGATGAACTGCGCCAGAATTCGATGATAGCGGTAATGCCGAAACGCGGCCAACCTCGCAGAAGATGCTGCAGGACTCCCGCAATCAGCGCAAAGGGGATCGCATAGCAGAGACCAAGCATGGTCACGGTCGCGGTGATGTCGAAGCCCTCGAATATCCCTCGCATGATGTCGAAGAAGCTCATTCGCCCTCGCTCTTTCTATCTGCTTCCTTCCTGACGAGAAGATTTGGTGTCGGACTGCTCGCCGCATGAAAACAGAGTTTCGCGACGACCGGCAGATCCGTGACGGCGAGCCTTGGCCATTTCAGAACGCAACACTGCAGCGACGGAGATAAAATGGCCCCTAAGCATAGCCCCCTATCGGGAAAGCATGGCGTACTTAGGCACTAAACCAGAACTTCAGGGAATTTTCCCTCGGAAAGCTTAGTGATGAGCTCGGCGCCTTCCTTGGTCACTACGGCGACCTCCTCCAACTGGAATACTCCACCGTCCAATTCATATTTAGGCTCCACGTGAATGATCATTCCCTCCTGAAGCACCTCCTTCGAGGCGGCTCCGATCGAAGGTGGCTCCGTCAGGTTGCGGCCAGATCCATGGCCAATCCGAGATGCGGTTGCGCTCGGCAGCCCCAACTCAGTCTGCTTGGCGAACGCTTCAAACGCGGCATAGACATCGGCACCAGTCATGCCCGGCTTAATTGCAGATAGGGTCTCAATCGTCATGTTTCGGACCTGCGTATAGATGCCTTGCTCTTCGCTGGTAACGCGCCCTGCCTTGGCAATTCGGTTCACGTCGGAAATCGAACCGGACATACGGCAACCGATATCGACCCAGATGAAATCATCCTTTGCCAGCCCCCGATCGGTTGGCGGAAGACTATATGCGAAGTCTTTGCGTCCGAAACGCACCGGCAGCCATGGAACCGATTCAGCGCCATGCTCGATCAGATCAAGCGTCAATGTCTTGGCGAACTGCTTTTCCGTCGTCCCCAGTGTCAAGCTCTTCAGGCAACGGTGGAATGCGTCATGCGCGATTTCCAGCGTAAGCCGCTTCTGGGCAATTTCCACTGGCGTCTTGATCATTCGGATAGGCCAAATGAATTCTGCACCTTCAACGATCTGAACTGCAGCGAACTTGGTCTTCAACCTGTCTATCAAACGGAGGGACCCAACGCCGAAACTCTCAAATCCGTAATCCAACGCGATTCTACGAAGGTTGGCCTGTCCGAGAACCTCAATCACTTTTTCGACCGCATCCTCAATAAAGCCGAAATAATACCGGTGCCCCAGACCTGGAGGCAGTTCGGACGTTTGAGAGAATGCCTTAGCTTCGGCAGCGGCTGCCACCACCACCGCCGTGTCACTGTCTTTGAGAACGACGAGAAAATAAGGCCGAGCTTTGGACGTCCAGAACAGGGACTTGAAGCCGCTGAAATATTCAAAGTTGTCTTGGTCTGAGATCACGAACGCATCAACAGAGTTTTCTGCCATGCACCTGCGGAGGGCGTCGGTGCGTTCCTGGTACTCGTCCGCGCGCACGAGAAGCGTGTCGTACATGTGTGCTACCTTGATGCGTGAAAGCCATGTTGTTATACCGGGTATAATTACACGTCAAGGCCCACCCGCATGAAAATCACAAGGCATCGCACTTTTGTCCGATCCAACCGATGGCAGCCCATGCGCGGAATGGTGTCGGGCACAGGGTCCGTCTGCATTGGGTTCCCGCAAACCGACGTGACGTTGACGTGAAGGTATACCTGCTATACAGGTGTTGCGTTGTTCAATCTCTTCAAGGAAGCAGCTCCAGATGGGGATACTAAGCGTCAATCGAGGAGCCGAAATGCTCATTAGCGCAGCGCTTATCTCAATGGGTCTGTTGTCCATGGTGGCGAACGCGGAAACGCTCACAGAGACGGTCGCGAAGGAAGGCAGACTGACAATTGGCATTCACAACCGTTGGCCTTGGGGCTTCAGAAACGAGGACGGGACCGTATCAGGAGTTCATCCGGACGTTCTGAAGGCGGTTGTCGAGCCGCTTGGCGTCAAAGAAGTAGACTTCGTTGTGATGGACTTCGGCGCGCTAATCCCCAGCCTGATGTCACGCCGTATCGACGCGGTAGCTTCCGGCATGATCATCACTCCGGAGCGCTGCAAACAAGTCAGTTTTTCCGAACCCTTCATGGCCACTGGCGATGCGACAATCGTGAAAGCGGGAAACCCTTTGAAGATTCACAGCTATGCAGACATAGCGAAAAACTCCAAGGTTCGCGTGGGTGATGCACGCGGTACATCCACGACCGCAAACGCGGTCGCCTCGGGGGTGCCGATGGAGCGGATCCAACTCTTCCAAGACTACAACGAATTGGTCGCAGCGCTTCTGGCGGATCGCGTCGATGCGATCTTGATGACCAGCGGCACTGCCCTTGGCATCCTGAAGGACCCAAAAATCACGGGGCTCGAGCGCGCCGCTCCATTCACTGGGCGCATCATGGAAAACGGTAAAGAAGCGCTCGGCTATTCGGCCATTGCTTTCCGGCCTGAAGACGCGGATTTCCGTGACCGATTCAACGAAAGCCTTGCCGCCCGAAAATCCGAAGGCACCGTCTGGGAGAAGCTGCCTCCTACGGTTTCGTCAAGTCTGAACTGGCCGGTGACGAAATAACTGCACCGACCCTTTGCTTGGGCAACTATCGGTGAGTAACAACGCGCAGGCCAACATTGCTCGTCGGTCGGCCTCTGGCCTGCGACTAATAGCTGAGCAGCTGTCTTCGTTTCGCGATCGATATGCGACCGAATTCCCCTGCGCATCGCAGTATTGCTGCTGTGCGATCAACGTCGCCACTCATTAACTTGAATTGCCGGATGCCAGATGGGTATGAGGTATTCGCGCATGGACAAAGCGGCGCCTACTTTCGCGCCTCGGGCCCACCGATTACAACCGGTTTGCTCTGACATGTACCAGCCATTACATAACGATTCAGGACAATATCTATGGAACAGTCGCTCGAGCTCCCGACCAAACGCCGCTTTATGGATGTAGATTACGAACTGGACAGCGGCTTTGGTTCGCGCGCGCATATCGGAATGGTGGTCATTTCAAATGACCAGACTTTGTCCCACGAGGCGCGCGCCATGCTCCAACTGCCCGGTGTCGCCCTTTATGAAAGCCGTGTGCTGGCCGCACGGCAGAAAAATGAGGCGGTCACCATGAAGTTGCTTCGGAAACAAGCGGACGACATCGACCTAGCGGTGCGGCAGATCAATAACCTGCGCCCTTCGGATGTCGTCGCCCTTGGATGCACCTCTGCCGCGATGATCATTGGCCCTGACGAGTTGTGTCGGCGAATCCGGAATGTTTATCCGCATGCGTCAGTGACCGACCCATTCTCCGGCATTGTGGCCGCCCTTCGCGCACTCAGCTCGCAACGTATCGCATATGTCTCCCCCTATCCTCGCGATATCGCGGAGACGATGATTATGAATATTGAAGCAACCGGACGTGAGGTCGTCGTGGGAGGATCGTTCCACGACGCCAGCAGCAACATCGGAGACGAAGCTCCCTTCATCTCTCCCGCAAGCATCGATCGTGCGGTGAGGCACGTGATTGACGGGACGGACGTCGATACCGTGGTAATTGCCTGTACGCAAATGCGTGCGGCTTCGGTGATCGGCAGTATTGAGAAGCAGACGGGCAAGCACGTAATCACATCAAATCAGGCGCTGTGCTGGCATGCCCTGCGTCTTGCTGGCTGCGACGATTCCGTGTTGGGCTGGGGGCGGCTGTTCGAAATCGGCCTCGCGCTCGACGCGAACTGAACTGCGCCGGTCTGCCAGAACTGTACCTAGAGCGTTTCATGTCTTGAGAGAATCGTAGGATTGAACGAAGCCGCTGACGCGGCATTTGGCGGGTCGGTTTGCGTGTGAGGCTTCTGTTTTGAAGGATTGCTGCTGTTGAAGCGCAATCTTGAGACAGGAGTAACGAGATGGCCGAGATGAGCCCTCTGCGCCGGCGCATGATCGAAGACATGACGATCCGCAATCTGTCGCCGGCCACACAGCGATCCTACGTGCATGCCGTGGCGAAGTTTTCGCGCTACTTTGGCCGCTCCCCTGACCGGCTTGGCCTTGAGGACGTGCGTGCCTTCCAGGTGCATCTGGTCTCAACGGGGATTTCCTGGCCGGCGCTGAACCAGACGGTGTGCGCACTGCGGTTCTTCTACGGCGTGACGTTGGGCCATGCCGAGATCCCGGAGCGCATTGCCTACGCCCGCTCGCCACGCACGCTGCCAGTGGTGTTGAGCGCCGACGAGGTGGTCAGGTTCCTCCGTCGGCCTAAAGGTCGGCGACATCGATAGCGGTCGCGGGGTGATCCGTGTCGAGCATGGCAAGGGCGGCAAGGACCGCACCGTGATGCTGTCGGCGCAGCTTCTGCGCATCCTGCGGGTCTACTGGCGTCTGGCGAAGCCGCAGGGCTGGCTGTTTCCCGGCCGGGACGCCAACGCCCCATCGACGTGCAGGTGCTGTATTCGGCCTGTCGCTCGGCGCGGGCCGCCGCCGGCATCGACAAGCGGGTGACGGTGCACACGCTCAGGCACAGCTTCGCCACGCATCTTCTGGAGAACGGCACCGACATCCGCATCATTCAGGTGCTGCTCGGCCACAACAATCTGTCGAGCACGGCGCGCTACACCAAGGTCTCGAACGGTCTCATCCGGCGCACGACGAGCCCGCTCGACCGGCTGAACATCGAGGTGGTGCCGCCGGGCTGAGCGGTTCCGCCATGCCGGCGAGACTGGAGGTCGCGGATATCTTCGGCCGCCATGGCGAGGCTGCGCATTTCGCAAAAGCCGGACAGGGGTTCCGCTAATTCCCGGACAGTGGTTTCGCTAATGTCGGGACAGTTTGGCGGCGTCGGTCCTCGGGTGCCTTGTTGCGTTCATGGATGATTGATTTCGCCGTTTTCGGTGCCGGTCAAGAGGGGCGCGGCCTTTTGCTTTCGCATGCTGTCGCCCTGGAGCACGATGCGGTGGGCGTTGTGAACGATCCTGTCGAGAATGGCGTCGGCGACGGTGGGGTCTGCGATCAGGTCATGCCATCTGGCCACCGGGACCTGGGCGGTGATCAGGGTGGATTTGCGGCGATAGCGTTCCTCGACGATTTCGAACAGATGGAAGCGCTGTTGGTCGGTGAGGGAGTGGGTTCCGAAGTCATCGAGGATGAGCAGTTGCGCGCGGGTGAGTTTGTCGATCAGGCGTGGGAAGCGGCCATCGAGACGGGCGAGCGCCAAATCCTCGAACACGCGCGGCACGCGCACATAGAGCACGGAATGATCGAGCCGTGCCGCTTGCCGGCCGAAGGCGCAGGCCAGCCATGACTTGCCGGTTCCGGCCGAAACAGCTTCATACTGCCGGCTACCAGGGCGGTCGTGGTTCGATTGTCCGCTATGTCTTTCATCCGCGCTGCGGTGAAGCTGTCGTAGTTACCGGCCGACAGCGCTATCGCGGCGAAGTG
>NZ_RZSF01000163.1:0-14774 GCF_004023325.1 Mesorhizobium sp. M1A.F.Ca.ET.072.01.1.1
GATCCTGGCTCGCGGCGCCGAGCCGGTGCTGACACGCGACGCGCTGCCCGGCGACGATGCCGACCGCCAGGCGCGCTACATCGAGGCGGCGGTCAACGGCATCGTGATTGCCTGCCTCTACGCGCCGAACGGCAATCCGCAGCCGGGGCCTAAGTTCACCTACAAGCTCGCCTGGCACCAGCGCTTCGCGGCGCATGCGAGCGAATTGTTCGACACCGGCCTGCCGGTCGTGCTTGCCGGCGACTTCAACATTGTGCCCGAGCCGCTCGACATCTACGCCACCCGCTCCTATGACGACAACGCACTGGTGCAGCCTGAAAGCCGCGCCGCCTTTGCGGCGCTGATCGATCAGGGCTGGACGGATGCGCTGCGGAAAGTCTTCCCGAAGGAGGAGAAGCTCTACACGTTCTGGGACTACCGCCGGAACCGCTGGCCGCGCGACGCCGGCCTACGGCTCGACCACATTCTGTTGTCGAAGAAGCTGGCGCGGAAGCTGAAAGGAGCGGGCATCGATCGGGAGGTGCGGGGCGAGGAAAACGCCAGCGACCACGCGCCGGTGTGGGTGGAGCTGGCGACCTGACCTTCTCCACGGAAAAAAGGAAAGGCGGCGCTGTCCGCCGGCGTCTCTACGTTTGATGCCAGTCTCTCGCAAATAATGGCTGTGCAGCAACGACGGCCCACGCTAGCTTTTGCAGGACTACGAGGGGGTGCGGACCTTATGCTTTTCAGCTTGAGTATTTTTCTCCAGCCAACGCTTCCCCGCCGTGGCTGACAACGCCCTCGTCCTCTTCATCTCCGTCCTTGTCATCGCCGGCGCCATTGCCCTCATCGCGCTCGCTTTGCGCTGGCGGCGCAAGCGCCGCAGGGCGCGCGGCAATCCCAATCCGGCCGGCGACTATGCGCCCCGCACCGCCTGGGGGCAGACATCCGGCAAGCTGAACTTTTCATCCTTCGTCTTCATGGATGTCGACGGCGACGGAACCTATGGTCAGGCCGACCGCCCGATGGCCGGCATCGTGGTGCGGCTGTTCGACCAGTCCGGCCGCTTCATCGTCGCGGCGCGAAGCAACGCTGCCGGTTTTGCCAATTTCCCGATGTCGTCGACGCGGCGCAGCGCCGTGATCCGCTCGCCTGGAACGTTTCGCTTTTCGGTCTCCGTGCCGCCCGGCTGGCGCGCCAGCGGCGCCAACGAGAACCAGTCTGTGCGCGTGACGGATGCGCCCGGCTCGCTTGTCGGTTTGGCTGGGGAGGGTCTGCCAAGGCCCGTCGGCCTTAGCCCTGCGCGCATAGTGAGCGGCAGGACGCCGGCCGCGGCCACGGCAACCCTATCCGTGATGGGCAAGGGCCAGCTACTCGAAAGCTACCCGCTCTGCGCGGCCACCACCTTCGGCTTCCCGCTCGCCGGCGGAGCCGATCAGGTCGCGATCGCCGGCGGCGGGCTCGACCGGCGCCTCGCGCTGTCGGCCTATCCGGTCGATCTCGGCTTGCTAGCGCCCGGGGCGCTTCAGCCCGATGCGGCGCTCAGCACCATCGGCTTCGACGACCTCACCACGCGCGGCCTGAGCAAGATCCCTTCCGGGTACGCCGGGCTCGACTGGCACAATCTCAACGCCATGTCGCGTGACCACACCAGGAACAGCGAAGGCTACGTCAACGGCAACGTCTCGGGCGCCTATATTGCCTATACCAGCAGCGGCCATCCGGCAGAGTTCGGCCGTGCGGCGCCTTTCGGCTTCCATTCGGTGATGCTGAGCGCCGCATGGCTGCGCTCGGAAGGGGAGAGCGCGTGCGTCGAAAGCTGGCTGGGGGACGAGTTGATCGCGCGCGACGAGGTCGCGCTATCGGCGCTGGCACCGGTTCAATACGCGCCGATGCTGAAGGCGGTGACACGCGTGCGTCTGTCGACCAAGCATCACTGGCAGATGGTGCTGGACGATCTGGTGCTGGCGCTCTGATCCCTGTCGGCCAAAGGGCGACGGCTTATGGGCGAGATATGTGTCAAGCAAAGACGAACTATGTCGCCCAAAGGATGCCGCAGCTTCGGCAGAAAGACCTGCATCAAACGAAGAATTAGAGCGCGTTGCCTGAATTTCGGTGCAACGCGCTGTAATGCTTAGAACGTGAACGAAGAGGCGCCGTTGGCAGTGATTGCCGAAAGCCTGCCCTTTTTGACCAGGCCTGGTCTCTCATATGCTTTCTTCATGGCCGGTTCCCCGAATTTCCTGGATCGCAAGAAGGAGCCAGGATCGGCAGGCATCAACAGCAGATTGTCCGGCAGATCAGCTCGGCGGGCCGCCGCCATTGATAACAGTAGAAGGACCGCCGGCGACAATTGTCGAAAGCTTGCCTTTGCGGACCAACACAGGCTTCTCGTAAGTCTTCTTCATGATTGAACCCCCGTTAACCATTCGAATTGACAAGACGTTAATCAGCCGCCTTGTCACGCAACAAGCCAGGATGACCGCTGGCCTCAAACATCAATGAAGCTGATCGGGCTCTTCCCGAATCAACCCGGGACCGGTGTCGAACCCGCGACGACCATCGAAAGCTTGCCTTTGCGGACCAACACAGGCTTCTCGTAAATCTTCTTCATGCTGTGGCTCTCCTGAAAATCCCGGGCGGATAATGTCATAAGAGCGTTTGCTGTCAACCAGCGCGGGTAGTCGAGCTTGTTATTCTTGGGGAGTGTGGCTTTCTGCTCACGGGCCGCTTGTTTATGGAGCGAAAGACATCACGCTTCGGTTCTGAGCATCGGGATATTGGCCGGCCGGCTGAGTAAAGCCGAAATTCGGCCGGCGGCGGGATTGAAGAAGTCACGCCGCGCCAAAGCACGTTTACCTTTCTTCGTGTGATGTCTTGCACTTAGCCCCGGCGAAAAGCTCGGCTAGAATGGCCGATGCGCCCTCCGCCAGTTGGAGTGAAGGCGCCTGGGGGATGCCGATGAAAAGATCGACCGACAGGCTGTTGGCGCTGGCGATGCTCGTCGTCGGCTTCGCCTGCTTCGCCAAGCTTTATCTGGCGCTGGGGGGCAAGCCCCCGGCCACGACGAGCGCCGGGATCTTCGGCGCGGCGGGCATGCTTTCGATTCTCGCCGGGCTTTCGTTCCTTTCCGGCCTGCTGCCGGGCGCGCCAAGGCATGAGCCTTCGGCGCCTCTGTTCGGCCGCGACGCCGAGATCGTGCCGGCCGGGCGCCCGCGGCTGCGCCGCATCGCGCTTGCTGTGCCCCTCATTGCCCTTGTCGTCATCCTCGCCGACCAGTTCGGCCGGTGGCGGGAAACAGGGGGCGATGCGGCCGCGCCGGCCAGGGAAGTCGCCGTCGCTCCGGCGGAGCCTGGGACCGAGCCGGCCTCCGCGCCTGTCGCGCCGGCGCCCACGGCCGCACCGTCCGAGCCGGCGGTCGCTCCGCCGCAGCCCGCCGCACCGGCGCAGCCTGCAACAACGCCGGCCCAGCAGACCGCGCTGGCGCCGGCCACGCCGCCGCAGACGCTGGCGCCGCCTCGGCCACCGCCCCCAGCCCAGCCGACCGCGCCGGAAGGCCACCGCGATGCCGTCGTCTGGCTGGCGGTGTCGGCCGACGGCCACCAGATCATGAGCGCCAGCACCGATCGCATGATCAAGCTCTGGGATATCGACGGCAAGCGGCTGATCCGCGACCTCGGCGTCCACAAGGACATGGCGCGCAGCGCGCTCTTCATGCCCGACGGCAGAAGCGCGCTCACCGCCGGCGACGACGGCGAGATCGTGCTGCGCGAGCTTTCCGATGGCACAGTGCTGCACGTCTTCTCGTCCGGAGCGAACGGCGGCGTCCGGCAACTGAAGATCCGCCCCGACGGCAAGCTCGCCGTCAGCGGCCACGACACCGGTTCCGTCGTCGTCTGGGATTTGCAGAAAGGCACGGTGCTGCATGTCCTGCCGGGCCATGATTGGTCGGTGAGTTCCATCGCCATCTCGCCAGATGGCGCCAGGGCGCTCACCGGCAGCATCGACGGCGAACTGAAGCTCTGGGACATCCTTGCGGGCAAGCGGCTGCGCAGCTGGCACGGCCACGATCGCGGCGCCTATGGCGCGCTCTTCCTGGCCGACGGCCACCATGCGGTGACCGGCAGCGGCGACTACACGATAAAACTCTGGGATCTCGACACCTTCAAGGAGGTCCGCCGCTTCGACGGCCACTCCGGCACCGTCTATGCGCTCGCCTTATCGGCCGACGGCAAACGGCTCGGCTCCGCCTCGCTCGACGGCACGGCGCGGATCTGGAATATCGATACGGGCGCCGAGATCGCCGAGTTCGACCCCGGCACCGGGCCGATCTACTCGGTCGCCTTCGCCGCCGACGGCACGCTTTTGACCGGCGGCATCGACCGCACCATCCGCGACTGGCCGGCGGCAGGAGGGGAGGGCACGGTGCTGTTCGCCGGCGCGCCTGAGTGATCGAGATATTCGCAACCACGGATATTCCAGAACGGCTCTGCTTGCGCTACTAATTACTGGTGGTTGCAAGTGGGGCGGGTACTATGAGCAATAACGACGGGTCTCTGGACGCGAATACAACTGTCATCAGTGCGCCTGTGCGGCGCCACGGAAGAATCCTTTTCATAATCCTGGCATTGCTGGCCGCTTATGTGCTGCTTGGACCGTTGAGAAATTACTATGTGCAATGGTCGGCAATAAGGAAAGTACAGGCGGCGCACCTAGCTAAGGATTATGAGGAAGAATTTCGTCAGCTGTCGGTGCTGGCGAGCATGGGCAACCGGGATGCTCAGGGCTATCTCGGCGCAATGTACTGGCGTGGTGACGGAACCGCACAGAACGACGAGCAGGCGGTCTACTGGTGGCGCAAGTCAGCTGACGGCGGAATTGCGGAGGCTGAAGCGTCGCTTAGCCAAAGCTTATTCTCTTGGACGTGGT
This sequence comes from Mesorhizobium sp. M1A.F.Ca.ET.072.01.1.1, assembly GCF_004023325.1. Classification (NCBI taxonomy): domain Bacteria; kingdom Pseudomonadati; phylum Pseudomonadota; class Alphaproteobacteria; order Hyphomicrobiales; family Phyllobacteriaceae; genus Mesorhizobium; species Mesorhizobium sp. M1A.F.Ca.ET.072.01.1.1. Next base: position 4,909 of record NZ_RZSF01000163.1, read on the forward strand.
GTCGCGAAGGACGATCAGCTTGCGGCCAGTTTGGCGAGGAAGGCGGCGGACAAGGGCAATGCTAATGGCGAATACCAGCTCGGCGTCCTTTATTTGCAAGGTCAGGGGGTGGTCAAAAGTGCTGAACAGGCGGTCTATTGGTGGCGCAAAGCGGTCGATGCAGGAAGCGTCGAGGCGGCATACAGCCTCGGTCAGGCTTATTATAGCGGTCTGGGCGTCAAGATAGACGACAAAACAGGAGCGATCTGGACTCGCAGGGCGGCCGACAAAGGGCATTCAGAAGCCGCTTATGTCCTCAGCAGGGCGTACAAGTTCGGCTTAGGCGTAGAGAAAGACAGCCAACTCGCCGCCACATGGGCTCGCAAGGCTGCAGATCAGGGGAACGCGGACGGCCAATGGATGCTCGGCGTTCTCTACCATCTGGGTGAGGGCCTGACACAGAACGACAGCCTTGCATTTCAATGGTGGATGAAGGCCGCTGCCGATGGCGTCATGCAGGCGCAATACAGTGTCGGCACCGCGTATGCTACTGGAAAGGGCGTCGGCAAGGATGATGCCCAGGCATTCCTTTGGACGAGCAGGGCGGCCAACCGGGGGGACGCCTTAGCACAATCAAGCCTGGGTTCGATGTACTGGCTTGGAATGGGCGTACGGCAGGATGATGTTCAAGCCGTTGCCTGGTGGCGGAAAGCTTCGGAGCAAGGCAACGCCGAAGCACAGTTGTCGCTGGGGAATGCGTACTTGAAGGGCAGGGGCGTGGCCCAAAACAGCCGGGATGGTGCAGCCTGGTGGCTCAAAGCCGCGGACGCAGGCAACGCGGACGCTCAAGGGCAACTCGGCATTCTGTACCACCAAGGCGTCGGCGTTGCCCGGGACGACCGGTTGGCGGTCAAATGGTGGACCAAGGCCGCGGCCAGTGGGGTTGCGGTGGCACAGTACAGTCTCGCAAACGCCTATCGCACGGGAAGTGGCATTGCCAGGGACGACGCCCAGGCATTCTACTGGATGAACAAGGCAGCGGATCAAGGCACCCCTCTGGCGCAATCCGCGCTCGGCGGGATGTATGCCGCTGGCGCGGGTGTTCCGCAGGACCACGCTCAAGCCGCGGTTTGGTGGCGCAAGGGCGCCGAGGCAGGAAATGCCGAAGCCGGCTACAATCTTGGCCGGGCCTATTTGCTCGGCGAAGGTATCGAGAACAATGACCGGCTGGCCGCCAAATGGACGCAGATGGCAGCCGACGGGGGTAATGCCGATGCCCAATATCAGCTAGGCATTCTGTACCATGAAGGCCGCGGATTTGCTCGGGATGGCGGATTGGCCTTCCAATGGTGGATGAAAGCCGCGGTCAACGGGCATGCCGTCGCGCAGTACAATATCGGCACGATGTATGGATTGGGACAGGACGTCAAACGGGACGACGGCCAGGCACTCGCCTGGTTGAGCAAGGCTGCTGAGCAGGGCAACGCAGAGGCCGAGGAGGCAGTCGGGAACGCCTATTCCACGGGTACCGGTGTCTCGGAGAGTAAGGCTAATGCAATTGCGTGGTGGCTCAAGGCCGCACGGCAGGGAAAGCTAAATTCGAAGCTCAACCTGGCTTATGCATATGCAAATGGCGTAGGCGTCGCAAGGGACGACAAGGCCGCCGAGACCTGGTGGCTTGAAGCAGCCCAGGCTGGCAATGTCGATGCCGAGTTCAGCCTTGGTACGCTCTACTTGCGGGGGATTGAAGGCAAGCCGAACTACCCGGAAGCAACCAAGTGGTTCCTCAAGGCAGCCGAACACGGCAATGCCCTGGCCAAGACCTATATCGAGCTCATGAAGGAAAGCGGCCAGTTCGACAGTAAGACGCTGTGAGAAGTGGGTGCCTTGCGGCATGCTGGTGGTTGGTGACTGTCTGGGCGACATCAATCTCCCCCTTGCGGGGAGATGCCCGGCAGGGCAGCAGGGGGGCGCGGAGGAACGCGGCCTTCGCGACTACGTCTTCGCCGGACGCGTGATTGCTGACAAGAGGTTCGCCAAGCCATGAATATAGTCGAAGCCTCGATCGCCGACCTGCGCCGCGCGCTTGAAGACGGCACAATTACGAGCGTCGAGCTCACCGGCGCGTACCTGCGGCGCATCGCCCATTACGACCGCCACGGCATAGCGCTGAACGCCGTGCCCATCCTCAATCCAAAGGTGTTCGAGGAGGCGGCAGCTTCCGACCGCCGACGCCGCGCGGGCAAAACGCTTGGGCCGCTCGACGGCATCCCCTACACCGCCAAGGACAGCTACAAGGTGAAAGGCCTGACGGTCGCGGCCGGCTCGCCGGCCTTCGAGCATCTGATCGCCAGCGAGGACGCCTTCACGATCTCCCGGCTGCGCGCCGCGGGCGCGGTGCTCATCGGCCTCACCAACATGCCGCCAATGGCCAATGGCGGCATGCAGCGCGGCATCTATGGCCGCGCCGAGAGCCCCTACAACAAGGATTATCTCACCGCCGCCTTCGCCTCCGGCTCGTCGAACGGCTCGGGCACGGCGACGACCGCGTCCTTCGCCGCCTTCGGGCTCGGCGAAGAAACCTGGTCGTCCGGCCGCGCGCCCGCCTCCAACAACGCGCTGGTCGCCTACACGCCGTCGCGTGGCGTGATCTCGGTGCGCGGCAACTGGCCGCTGGTGCCGACCATGGATGTGGTGGTGCCGCATACGCGCAGCGTGCCGGACATGCTGGAGCTGCTCGACGTCATCGTCGCCGACGACGAGGAAACGCGCGGCGACTTCTGGCGTGTGCAGCCCTGGGTTTCGATCCCGAAGGCATCAGCGCTGAGGCCGGCGAGCTATACCGGGCTTCCCCTGCAAGGCGCGCTCGAGGGCAAGCGGCTCGGCGTGCCGAAAATGTATATCGGCAAGGATCTCGGCGCCGACCGGCCGATCGAGACGCGCGCCTCGGTGCTGGAGCTCTGGCGGCAGGCTGCGCATGACCTGCAGGCGCTCGGCGCCGAGGTGGTCGAGGTCGATTTCCCCGTCGTATCGAACTATGAGCGCGACCGTCCGGGCGCGCGCTCCATGGTTGATCGCGGCCTGGTGCCGGAGGAATTTGCAAACCGCGAGATCTGGGACCTGTCGATCTGGTCGTGGGACGATTTCCTGCGCGCCAATGCTGATCCGGCGATTCCCGATCTTGCCTCGGTCGATGGCCCCAAAATCTTTCCACGGCCACCGGGCACGCTGCCCGACCGCTATGGCGACGACGGCTTCGACCTGGCGGACTATGTCGAGCGGGCGAAGAACGGGGTGAGCCCGCTCGAGGCCATCCCCACCATCGAGGACGGGCTCAAGGGGCTGGAAGAGACGCGCCGCATCGACTTCGAGAACTGGCTCGACGCCAATCGCCTCGACGCCGTGGTGTTGCCGGCCGTCGCCGATGTCGGCCCGGCCGATGCGGATGTCAACGAGGCCTCCGCCGATCTTGCCTGGCGCAACGGCACCTGGGTCGCCAACGGCAATCTGGTCTGGCGCCATCTCGGCATCCCGACGGTGACGGTGCCGATGGGCACCATGGCCGATATCGGCATGCCGGTCGGCCTCACCTTCGCCGGCAAGGCCTATGACGACGTGGCGCTGCTGCGGCTTGCCGGCGGCTACGAGCGCGCCACCAAGCGCCGTACCCGCCCGCCACGCACGCCGCCGCTGGCCGATGATGTGTTTGAACGGAGCGGGGGCACATTGGGCCGCCTCAGCGAAGCGCCGCTTATGCTGGCCCTCACCGCCGAGACAATCCACGCCGGCGACGACACTGACGAGATCGCGATCGCGCTGGAGATCGACGCGGGCAAGGCCGGGCAGGATGCAGCCATGCTCAAGGTCCACGTCAACGGCGAACCGGTCACCATGCGGGGAAGCGGCAACCGCCACACCGGCCGGGCCGTCGTGCCGGCTGCGACGCATCAGGGCTTCCACAGCGTCTGGCGCAGCGCTTACGGCTCGATCGTCACGGCGATCGTGAGGCTGGCGGATGGGCGGAGCGCCGGCGCGTATGTGGTCACGGGCGGGATAGGTTGAGGCGGCGAAATCGCAGATCTCCCCGACAACAGGGGGACCACGCTCGTCCCCGTCCTTGACCCACCCCCCACCTCCGCTATCTTCGCGCCCATGCCAGACACCGCTCCCTCGGCCGCCGCTCCGCTGATCGTCATCGACCTGCAGACCGGCATGTTCGACGGCCGTTTCGATCCGCCGATCCATGATGCAGACGTCATTGCCGAGCGCGCGCGAAAATTGATCGATTGGGCGCGCAAAACCGGCCGCAAGGTGGCCTTCGTGCGTCATGACGGGCCGGCGGGGGATCCGCTGGCACCTGGCGCTTCCGGCTGGCCGGTATGGCCGCAGCTCGGCCAGGCGGCCGGCGAACCGACCTTCGGCAAGAGCGTCGGCAATGCCTTCTCCAACGCCGATCTCGGGCAGTGGGTCGCGGGGCAGGGCGTTCGCGACGTGGTGCTCATCGGCGCCCAGAGCGATTTTTGCGTTGCCGCCACGGTGAAAGGCGCTCTTGCCCAGGGCCTCGGCGTCACCGTGGTTTCGGATGCGCATTCGACGCTCGATTCCGAGGAGGAGAAAGCGCCCGACATCATCATCCGGCACAACAAAGCCTTCGCCGAGCAGGGCGCGCGGCTGACGACGACCGCGGCGCTGATTGGGGGCTGAGGGCTTGGCTCCTCCTTCTTCCTTGTGGGAAGAACGCGTCGCCGAAGCGACGGATGAGAAGGGAAAACAACCCAAGGAGCGCTCATGCCAATCCCCTCCCTGCCTGCCGAAGGTGGCTGCCGCTGCGGCCGCGTGCGCCTCAGGATCTCCGCCAAGCCGCTGCTCACCATGGCCTGCCATTGCACCGGCTGCCAGAAGATGTCGTCGAGCGCTTATTCGCTGAGCGCCGCTATTCCCGCGGATGGGTTCGAGATCACCAAGGGCGAACCGGTGATCGGCGGCCTGCACGGCGCTTCGAAACACTATTTCTGCGGCTACTGCATGAGCTGGATGTTCACCCGGCCGGAGGGGCTCGACTGGTTCGTCAACCTGCGCCCGACAATGCTGGACGACCCCGCCTGGTTCACGCCTTTCGTCGAGACCTGGACCAGCGAGAAGCTGCCCTGGGCCGAGACGCCCGCCCTGCACAGCTACGCGGCCTTGCCGGCCTTCGAGGAATATGACGGGCTGGTCGCGGAATACGCCAAGTCCCAGGCCTGATGGCCAAAAGCAAAACGGCGACCCGGGTCAGATCGCCGTTCAGTACAAGGTCGACGCGGCCGTTGGGGGCGACATTGTTGGGGATGTGCTTGGGCGTCCGCGTCGACCAAGGCGGCCTCGTACCGCAGCCTGGACTATGGCATGTTTTTCTCGTGTCGAAACTTCCGCGATAGCGGAATAGGCAGGCGACAGGGACTTCCCCACCGCCGCTTGGAATTAAGGTTAACGGCGGCGCAGCCGGCCGGGCGCGCGATCTGCCAACCGCGGGTGACAGAGAACTTGGGCGAAACACTTTCTATCCCGATCCGCATTGACCTCTGGCGGCCGAGGGACGACGACTGATGCATCATTGCTGATGGATTGCACTTGCCCCGCTTTCTCAACGCAAAACTCGCCGACGGCTCCCTGGCCGACCTCACCGTCGCCGACGGCCGCTTCAGCGCCATTACGCCCGCCGCCAATGCCGCCGGCGCGCCGCCAGGCGCCGTCGACCTCGCCGGCCAGCTCGTGCTGCCGGCCTTCATCGAGGGCCACATCCATCTCGACACCTCCTTCTATGGCGATGTCTGGCGCCCGCACATTCCCTGCACCAACGGCTTCGACGTGCGCGAGCGGGTCGCCTTCCAGATGCGGAACCTCGAGCAGGCCGCGCCGATGGACGAGCGCGCGAAAAACCAGCTCGAGCTTTGCGTTGGCAATGGCAGCCTCGCGATGCGCAGCCATGTCATGGTCGACGCCGCGGTCGGGCTGAAACATGTCGAGACGATCCTTGCCGTGCGCGAAAAATATCGCGAGCTGATCGACATCCAGCTCGTCGCCTTCCCGCAAAGCGGCATCCAGTCGTCGCCCGGCACCGCCGAGCTTCTGGACGAGGCTTTGAAGCTCGGCTGTGATCTGATCGGCGGGCTCGACCCGGCAAGCTTTGACCGCGATGTGAAGGGCCATCTCGACGTCGTCTTCGGCCTTGCCGAAAAACACGGCGCCGGAATCGATATCCACCTGCATGACGGCGGCACCCTCGGCCTGTTCGAGATCGAGGAGATCGCCGCGCGGACCACGGCACTGGGCATGCAAGGCAAAGTCGCCGTCAGCCACGCCTATGCGCTGGGCGACATTTCCGCCGACGCGCTGGCCGAAGCCGGCGAGCTGCTCGCCGCCTCCGGCGTCGCCATCATGACCAACGCGCCCGGCAACCATCCTTTCCCGCCGGTGGCGGCATTGCGCAAGGCGGGCGTCACGGTCTTTGCCGGCTCCGACAACATCCGCGATTCCTGGTGGCCCTACGGCGATGGCGACATCCTGAACCGCGCCAACATGATCGGCTACCGCTCCGGCTTCTACGAGGATCGCGAGCTGGAAGCCGCGTACGACGTGGTGAGCCATGCCGGCGCCAGGGCGCTAGGGCTCGAAGGCTATGGCATCGCCGTCGGCGCCAGGGCCGATTTCGTCGCGCTCAGGGCCGAGCATGTGCCGGAAGCGGTGGTGGGGGTGCCGAAGGAGCGGACCGTGTATCGCGCGGGCAGGGAAGTGGCACGGGAGGGGAAGATGGTCGATCGGGCCGGCCTCACCGGCCTGCCATCCACCGGCCTGCCATCTGCTTGACAGTCCGATGGTCGTACCGCATTTTCCGGCGAGGCAGGGGAGATTTCGCCATGAAGAAAGAGTATTCGAAGCCGACGCTCGTCCGCAAAGGCCGGCTCTCGGCGCAGACCGCGCAGCAACTTCCTTCCGGTAGTACGGACTAACGCCTGACGCCTATTTTGGCGAGCAAGGCAGTCAGCAATTGTGCGCCCGTCATAGCCGGCAGCGCCGTCTGTTGGCGCTCGCCTCTAGTGCCGCGGCGTCGAAACCCAATTTAATTCGCACACAAATGTTTCAGGCCGCTCCGGCTTCGTGAAGCATTTCACCGTCTGCGCGCAATCGCTTGGTTACAGACGCACCTCAAAAGCGGCGCCCGGAGGGCGGCCGCCAATTCTGCCGCTGCTTTGTGGAGGTTGCGATGTTTAAGAGCCTTAACCGAATCCGCGCCGCGTTCGCGCAGGCGAGCAGGCGCCGCAGGACGACGCGGGAGCTGAACGAACTGCCGCCGGAGATCCGCAAGGACATCGGATGGGACGACGAGATTCGATTGCCGTTCTAGTGCATGTTGCCCAAGAGTGCGGAACGGTTTTGGGATATGGGCATGCGTCAGCAAAGCTCGGCCTGCGGTGACGTGATGCCGGCAGCACGGGACGACCAACACGCCGTCCGCGCTGCCTGGCCAGGCCGTCAGCCGGCAGGCTTGTAGGCGCCGGCAGCCTTGTTGGCGGCAGCGAGCACCGCCTTCATGTCGAGTTCTTCGAGGACGACCAGCTCGCTCAACGAGCCGCTCGCGCGCACGGCAAGGGCCATGCCCATCCCGGCGACCTGATCCGGCACCTCGCCATTGACGACGACGTCGTAAATGCCGCGCGTGAACATGACGCTGCTCATCCTGCCGCCGACGCTTTCAAAGAGCGCCTGGATTGCAGCTTCGCGGTTCGATCCCTGCATCAGCCCTTTGGCGGCATGGGGTTCGTAACTTGCCAGTATGGTGACCTTCATGGCTATCTCCTCCAAATATCATTGCCTCAGGCTGCTCAATGGTTTGAGCAGCCGAGGTGCTTGTTGTTTCACTGACATTTGACCTGGTCACGGACCGCCCGGGCACCATGGCCAACAGGCGGTTCAGCCGGAGCACGGCTTCGGCTTCAGACAATATGCGCCTATTCTAATATTACGACAATCCCGCGATGAGCGGACCGCCGTCGTGTCAGATATCTCCGTCAGGATATGTGGGCCAAATGTCGTCAGAGCGATGCGCCATGGCCGTTTTGTGTATTCACGCGACGGACGTGGCCTGATAATAGGTCAACGAAGCTGACCTAAATGCTAAGCCCCTGAACGAAGCACTGCGGGAGGTGCGCTTTGACCCTGTTGAACCTTCTGGCCTCGCGCTCCTCGCGCATGAAGGCCTCCGAAATCCGCGAGCTCCTGAAGCTGCTCGATCAGCCCGACATCATCTCGTTCGCCGGCGGTATTCCCGATGCCTCGCTGTTTCCGGCCGAGGCCATCGGCGACGCCTATCAGGCCGTGCTCGGCGGCGCGGAAGCGGGGGCCGCGCTGCAATACCAGGTCAGCGAAGGTTTCCTGCCGCTGCGCAAATGGCTGGCCGGCTATATGGGCAGACTCGGCATCCGATGCGACGAGGGCAACATCTTCATCACCTCCGGCTCGCAGCAGGCACTCGATTATCTCGGCAAGCTGTTTCTGTCGCCCGGCGACACCGCGCTGGTCACCTGGCCGACCTATCTCGGCGCGCTGCAGGCCTTCAACGCCTACGAGCCGCGTTACGACCGGCTGAACATTGCCGGCGGCAACATGACGCCGGATGCCTATGGCGCGGCCGCCGCGGCTAACGGCGGCAAAGTGAAATTCGCCTATCTGGTGCCGGATTTCGCCAACCCGACCGGCAACACGCTGGATAGCAAGCGGCGCGAGGCGGTGCTCGACCTCGCCGGCGAGCTCGACATCGCCGTCATCGAGGACGCCGCCTATCGGGCACTGCGCTATGATGGCGAGGCGGTGCCGCCGATTCTGGCGCTGGATTGTGCCCGCTCGGGCGGCGTCGACAATGCCCGCACGCTCTATTGCGGCTCCTTCTCCAAGATCCTGTCCCCAGGCATGCGCGTCGGCTGGGTCTGCGCGCCGCGCCATGTGGTGGAAAAGCTGGTGCTGATGAAACAGGCCTCCGATCTGCACAGCCCCTCGATCAACCAGATGGTCATGCATCGCGTTGCCGAGACCATCTTCGACGCCCAGGTGGAGAAGCTGATCGGTGCCTATCGCCGTCGCCGCGACGCGTTGCTCGGCGCGCTCGAGGAAAACATGCCGGACGGCATTTCCTGGAGCCGGCCGGAAGGCGGCATGTTCGTCTGGCTGACGCTGCCCGAAGGCACTGACGCCACCGCGTTGCTGGCGCGTTCGGTAAAGGAGGCGCGCGTCGCCTTCGTGCCGGGCAACGCCTTTTATGCCGACGGCACCGGCCGCAACACGCTGCGCATGTCCTTCACGCTGGCCGACGACCGCGCGGTGGGCGAGGGCGTGCCGCGATTGGCGAAGCTGCTGAGGTAGCCAATTCCCTCAAAGAGAGATCGACAGCCGGCTATCACCTCCTTCTCGCGCAGGCGTGATTGGTAGTGCGCAGCCGTGATTATAGCCACGCCGATTCTTCGGCTAGGGTCGCGGCCGATCCAACACCCCCTGGATCGGCAGGCAGCGAAGTCCCACCTTCAAGGCCTCAACGAAAGAGCCCCGACGGCTTCCACCGGCGGGGGTTTTTTTTGTCGGCGATCCGGTGCTACTTGTTGCAGTTCTGCATGTTCGAGGTCGTATTGCCGCTGGCCGTGTTGTTGTCGGTATCGTTAGCGCCCGTATCCTTGCAGCGATCCTGCATACCGGCGGGCTGGTTCGTCGAATTCGGCGAATTCACGGAACTTGTGGAATTCGTGGTGGTCGTATCCGTGCCAGGGGTTGTCGGCGTGGTGACCGTGGCACCGCCCGTCGCATTGCCCGAGGCGCCGCCAGTCGTGCCCGAGACGCCGCCCGAAACGCTGCCGCTGGCG
>NZ_RZSF01000164.1:0-14714 GCF_004023325.1 Mesorhizobium sp. M1A.F.Ca.ET.072.01.1.1
CTATGATGGGGCACGCATCCATAAGTGAAGCAGCGTCGCTAATTCCCGCGCGGTCTGGGTTTTGGTCCTGGAAGGCTTTCGCACGGATTTGCGGCCAATCTCGCGATTCGCGGATCTCTTAGCCAGACAGTCTTCTTTCTTCTTTCTAGAATCTCGTTGCGGCCCACATCGACGGCCGATTGGCCTTTCGCGGCAAGGGCATAGTCGGCTCGGTTCGTGCGATAGTCTTCCTTTTGGATGGACATCTTTTTCCTCCCGGTCCGCGGCTTCCCTCCACTAGCCTGGACGGAGAACACTAGCTGCCGATGCATGGCAGGAGTCTACAAATTGAGGATTGTATTAAAATGATACACTCCACCCGTTCGTCTCACGGGCGCCGCTCAGCATTACCCTGAACCGGCCCGTATGCCGCGCCTATTATCCTCGTCCTCGCTTTCGGGATGCTGTTCCGGACCGCATCATCTGCCTGCTCCTCAACGCACGCTTGGCAGCCTTGGTCATAGCCGTGGAAAGTCTTGTGCAGTTGCCGGGGCGGCAACAAGGCCGGGTTGTCCGTGGAAGGTGGTCTCGCCACAGCACCCGGCTCCCAGGCAGGCAGGCAGGGTGAGTTATGCTATATACGTCGCGTTCGTGGTCGGATACGAGCCGATGGATCAGGAAAGACTTCTGGCCGCAGTCCTCCTAGCTGATGTCGTGGGCAGCACGCCGCTCTATGAGCGCATCGGCGACGATGCCGCTCTGCAGCAGATCTCGGATTGCCTCGACGCGATACGCGAGATCGTCGCCCGGCACGGCGGTGACTTCATTTACTCGAAGGGCGATGACGTGCTCAGCCTGTTCGACAGTTCGGAGGCGGCGCTGAGGGCCGTCTTCCAAATCAGCAGCGAACTGACGAAAGGGCCGTTGCACGCCCGGATCGGATTGCATTTCGGGGCGGTCATTCGCGCGCGGGGCGCGGTATTCGGAGACGTTATCAATGTCACCGCAAGGTTGTCCACCACGGCCAACCCCGGGGAGGTGCTGATCAGCCAGAGCTTCTTCGAAGCCCTTTGTGCGGATAGCCGCAGTGCCTTGCGGCTCCTCGACAAAATGGCTTTCAAGGGAAAGCAAGAACTCTTCGATGTCTATACCCTGGGGAGCGAGGATCGGGCCCTTAGTACGCAGATCGTCAGCCGGGGCACCGTTATCGAGAGACGCTCCGCCCCGCCGCGGCAGATCAATCTGGTCATCCGCTATGGAGATCAGTTGCGATCCTGCCGAAACAACGAATTGGTGACGATCGGCCGATCCCCGGAATGCAACATCGTCATCCAGCGGCCCTGGGTCTCAAGGCACCACGCGACCTTCACCATTTCGAATGGCAAGGCGGTGCTTATCGAGCGAAGCTCGTCGGGCACATTTGTGTCGATGGGACCCGACCATGAGGTATTCGTGCGCCGCGAAGATATTCTTCTCTTCGGCTCCGGCGTCATCTCGCCTGGACGCAGATCGTCCCTCGACGACGCCGAAATCCTTTACTACGAAATTACCTCAGACTGGCCCGGCCCGGCTTGACCGTTGCCGCATGCTGCCGGATCCAGCGCCGCGCGCTTGCAGAATCGGAAGTTCATTCAATCAAAATGAAACAATGGCAATTGGCTCCCCGGGCCGGAGCCATTCCGTCAATATTGTTAGCCATATCGTACACTCTGCAACATCGCAGTCGCTTGAAAATAAAGGATTTGCTTGCGGGGCATAACCATTTCGTCTACTGCTAGCCACGTACCCAATAGCGGGGAAAAAGCGGGGAAAGACAATATGGGGAGCCATACTCGGAACATCCTGACGGTCAAGAAAATCGAAGCCAGTAAGGCGAAGAAGCTGCGCGATGGCGGCGGGCTCTGGCTCGTCACGAAGGGGAAGGCTAGGTACTGGATCTTCGACTTCAGGTTCGACGGCAAGCGGCGCGAACTAGGCTTGGGGCCGCTGCATCTGGTCGGGCTCGCCGAGGCGCGTCAGGCTGCCGAAGATGCGCGTGCGCTCGTGCGTAAAGGCATCGACCCAATCGAACACAAGCGCACCGTCGGGGTGATCGAGGCGGCGAAGGCTGCGGTCGCCAGCAAGACGTTTGGTGAGTATGCCGATGACTTCATTGATGCTGCCGTGAAGGCTGGGCGATGGCGAGGCGCCAAGACGGAGGCAGGATGGCGCAATACCATGACGAATCATGCCGCACCTCTTCGGCCTAAAGCAATCGATGCCATTGGAGTGCAAGACGTATTGTCTGTCATTCGTCCGCTGTGGGGCGAAAAGCAGGAGACGGCTGAAAAGCTGCGAGAGCGCGTCGAGCGTGTGCTTGATGCGGCCACGGTGGAAGGTTTGCGGGGCGGCGCGAATCCGGCCGCCTGGAGGGGCAATCTCGAGCACGTCCTTCACAAGCCGGATGCTCTAACCAGTGCAGGCAACCATCCTGCGCTGCCTTGGCGTCGATTGCCCGCTTTCATGAGCAGTTTGCGCGGCGTCGATGGCATGGGCGCTCGAGCGCTGGAGTTCACGATCGTGACGGCGGCTCGCAGCGGCGAGGTGAGGGGCGCAAGATGGGACGAGGTTGATCTTGGCTCTAAGATGTGGGTTGTCCCAGCCAGCAGGATGAAGTCCGGGAAAGAGCATCGTGTGGCGCTATCTGACGCCGCTGTTGAGTTGTTGAAGGCGACCCCACGTTTCGAAAACATCACTCTTGTCTTCCCTGCTTTGCGTGGTGGAGAGCTTTCCGACATGACGTTGGCCGCGGTCATAAAACGGATGGATGCAGATGAACGGAAGGCCGGGCGCGAAGGCTGGGTGGATCCCAAGCAACTGGACAAAGACGGCAAGCGCAAGGTCGCTACTGTTCATGGCATGAGATCGACATTCCGCGACTGGGCTGCCGAGGTATCTGATCATCCGCGCGAGTTAGCTGAAATGGCTTTGGCGCACGCCGTGGGCGATGCTGTCGAGCGAGCATACGCGCGCGGCGACGCGCTGGAGAAAAGGCATAAGATGGCAGATGATTGGGCTGCTTACTGCGGCAAGAAAAAGGCCGAAGAAAACGCTTGACATTTCAGAAACAGCTCAATCCTGCTTGACATAGAAGGCGAAAACGCCTATTGTGCATGACAGTAACGGCATTGCCGTTTGAGTCGCCAAATGGTCGTAGGCCTCGACGATACCGAGGCGGCGCAGAGCGTCGGACAACCTTCCCAGACAAAACAACGTCATAGCCACGCTCGGATTCCATTCCGCGCGACGAGGAGGATTCGTGAACGACAATTTCGAACTTGTTTCACTCAATCGGGCCGCGGAGATGACCAGCCTAAGCCGGTCAATGATCAATCGATATCGCTTTGAGGGACGCTTCCCCCAGGCTGTCCCCCTCGGCGAGAAGCGGGTGGCCTTCGTCGCTGCTGAAGTTCGCGCCTGGATCGCCGACCGCATAGCGGCAAGAGCGGCATAGGCTCGGCGAAATAGGTGGCTTACCTAAACACACACGCATTGCTTCAATCGCACCCGCCTCGCGGGAAGGAGATTCCTATGCCCTTGATTTCTCTCGACAATGGCGACACCCTCAACTCGCAGCAAGTTGTAAAGATGCTGGAGTGCCACGACGGTCGCCATCAATTTGGAATGTCGGATGGCAGTTTGCATGCCGGCTTCGTTGACGAGCCCGAGCGCGCCTTTTTCCCCATCGTGCCTGCTGTGCCGGGGTTTAAGACGATTGCGACCGACATTTTCAATGGCGTCCGCAGGTGGGATATCCGCTCCGTTGTTGCCTGGCAGATTTGCCCGGGTGGCAACTTTGCGCTGGCTGCTGGCCCATCCAACGAGGAAGGTTACGCTGCCTTGATCGAGCCGGATGGGGCTGTGGTCGATTGTGACGGCGACCGGTTCGACAGCCTTGAGGCCTTCCAGCAGTCGGTCGAGGAGGCGGATGCTGCGCACCGGAAGGCTGCTTAGTCCCGCCGACCACGATGTAAGGTGGCCCCACCTAACCCCTCAGGCGCGAGAACTTCCGAATGACTGCACCCGCGCCTGATTGGGCGATCGGCCAATATGTTTCACATCAAAAATTCGGCGTCGGATCGGTAGTCGATAGAGATGGCGACAAGCTGACAATTGCGTTCGAGCGAGCTGGCGAAAAGCGGGTGATGGCGAGTTTCGTCACGGCCGCCGAACCGCAGGCCGCCGCAAATGACAACAAGCCAGCAGAGAAGCCGGCCGACCTGAATATCTTTGCCTGGCGGGCTTCCCGCTTTGTCGGGGAGCCCGAGCCAACCGAGTATCTCGTCAGCGGTGTTGTCGAGTCCGGAATACCCGGAATGATTGCGGCACAAGGCGAGGTCGGCAAGTCGTTCACGTTGCTCGAGCTTAGCCGACGCGTTGCGTTTGGAAAGGTCGGAACAATCCCGCCCCCACCGATCCTCGGTGGGCAGGTAGTGCAAGAGGGGACCGCTCTCTTACTGAGCGGCGAAGACGACGTTCGCGCCATGCACAGACGGCTGGCTGCTATCGATCCAAAGGGCGCCAGGCTCGCGGAGAAAGGAGACAAGCTGATTGCCATTCCGTTGCCGTCTGCGGTCAAAGCCATTCAGCCATTCTGGCGAGTTGTGAGAGGCGAACTGGTTGAGACCGCAGCGTGGCGGCAATTCTGCGACAGCTTGGACAAGATTTCGGACCTGCGACTGGTCACGATTGACCCTCTGCAGTTGTTCGCGGCAGTTCCGTTGAACGAGGATCCGGCCGCCGGCCAGTTCGTGTGCGGATCGATCGCATCTCTTGCAGCGCATACCGGCGCAAACGTGTTCTTCGCGCATCACATGGCCAAGCGGGCGAAGGAGATTGCAACACTCGCGGACGCTCGCGATGCGATCCGAGGCACCAGCGCATTGGTCGACGGAGTACGGCTTGTCTATGCGCTTTGGTACGGCGAGCCGGATAAGGCAAAGAAGATCTGCAAGACACTCGGCGTTACCTATGAGCCGAACCGCGTTGCGCACGGAGGCGTGGCGAAAGCAAACGGCGCTGCCCGCCGCATCTTGTCGACGTACGCTCGCGCCGACAACGGGCTGCTGATCGACCGGACCGCCAATCTGGGTGCAACGCTGCCCGAGCAGGGCGACTTGCGAGCCGCACTGGTCATTGCAGTCGAAGGTGCCGCAGCTGACGGCAAGCCGTTCACAAAGACCGGCGTTGGCGGGCTGTACGAACTTCGCGAGCGCTTGCCAGAGGAATTGCAGGTGCTGTCCAAGTCGCGGCTTGGCGCCCTCTGCGAAGAAGCCCTGCAGCGCGGTGAAATCGTCCGGGCGAATGCCAAGGGCGAAAAGGTCGCGAAGTGGCTGGACGTGCCCACCGGCATGTTCGCCATTGGTCTTGGAAATTTCGGTGTTGGAGCGATGCGATGAACCCGTTCCCGGTTTCGGCGGGAATGCATCGTTCCCGCAGGAACGGGAATGCTAAGTGGTTGATTTTATACGATTTCCCATTTCCCATTCCCGACGTTCCCAACGAAATCGGGAACTGGTTAAGCTATTGAATTTATTACCGTTCCCGCGTTCCCGGTAATAACCCCTCTTACAGAGGGGGATGCGTCGGGAACGCATTCCCCAGAGTCGAGAGTAATAGCTAGCAACCCAAAAACTCCCCTGAATTCAGGAATACCAATGCATCAGGCAATCCGTGTGGGCCAGGTCAGCGAGGCCATGGTTCACGATCCTTACAGCGCCGCAAACGACAATCTCGCCGAGCTTCAGCAGACGAAGACGACACCAATGCCGGCGACCGCCATTCTCGGGTGGCTCACGTCCAACGACTACATCAACGGTGACGAACGCGACGCGGGTGAGCATCTGATTAAGATGGCGTCGATCACGCGTTCGAAGCTGACCAGCCCCGTGGTTCGCTATTCAGCCCGGACTGCTGACGGGAGATGGCGCCAAGTCGAGGTTCAGCGGCACACGGTGCGACCGGCCCTCGATGGCTGCATCAGCGCGATCCGATATGAACCGCGGCGCAAGGCGACCGTGCAGGCGTTTGTGGTCGACGAGGCCAACATCGACATGGACAATCCCCATCGTGTTGCACAAGGCTTGGCAGATGTCGCTCGCCACCTGTGGGGTACCAAACGCACCGCCGCGACACCCATTGTAGTAGCGAGCGACAATGAGCCAGAGGATGACACTCCCGTGGCAGAGCCCACGATTAGGGTCTCTGACAACTTCAAGCGCCTGCACTCGACAGGCTCGTTGGACAAGGATCCAGAGACGAACGATATCTTGCATGCCAGCGGAATGCGGTACGCTCAGGACCACCACGAAGCGTCGATCTCGCCGTTGGCAGCGATTGACTACAGCCGCACCAAAGTTGATGGTGGTCGGGCGGATGGCATCTCTGAGACCCTGGTCCGAGCACGAGACCGTTACCGCGCGTCTCGTGAGCTGCTGACTGCATACTACGCTGATGCCGTGGAGATGGTGGTCGTGGACGGCCTCTCATTGGGTGAGGTCGGGTTGAAAATCTCGGCCTACAAGAACAAGGATCTCGCTGGCGCCTGCGCGAAAGAGCGCCTCATTGGCGGATTGCGCATGTTGGCGAAGGCCTACGGGCTGCTGAGAACATGACCGACTTCGACTTTTCGCACATCCGACCAAAAGGCGGGGAGTCCCTTTCGGACTACTTCACCCGGGTGGTCGACGAATGGGCCTGCTCTGAGAGAGGCGGAGGCCTTGCAAGAATCCGGTACGCCTTGCACCTGATGCAGGGCATGGCAGAAGAGAACGGCTCTATCGAAGCAAATCGGCTTGCAGCCGAGAGACGGACAAAAGACCTCGGGTCGGCGAGGTCGCGGATTGCCGAGCTTGAGACGCAACTTCGCCATAGCGTCTCAAAAGTTGAAGCCGAGGAAGGACGCCGAAAGGCGGCGTTCGGAATGCGCGAGCGGGCGGCAAGTGAAATGGAGAGCCCGCGGGGCGTGCCTTGCGAGGCGAGCGAAGCGATCCGAGCGCTACCGTTGCCACGATCACTGTGGACTGAGACGAGGCGGCCGGGTGATGTTCTGAATTAGCTGAGTTTCCAATACACTCTGCCGGCAGATTCGATATGTGGGCACGGCGGAGTGGAAGCGCAGCATGGCCATACCAGAGCAATTTAGAATCCCTGACATGGAGGACATCGAGAGGCACTTCCAAAAGGTTGGCGTTGAGGGGCTCGCAACCCTGGACGACGATGCCACTCTGCGCATCGGCCGGTTTGTTGCGAGCTATAGCTTTATCGAACTGAATCTCCGCAGATCAGTTGAGTTTCTTCATCGTGCCGGCTTGTTGCCGGAAACTTACCAGAAGAGACCGATACTGAAGCTTCCGACCCACGCCCTTGTATCCGCCGTAAAGGACGCTGTGCTTGGCATGGATCCAAAAAAGGAAGATATCAAACGCACATCAGCTTCATTGGACGAAATCGAATACCGCCGCTCCATCAGAAACCTATTTGCCCATTTCGCGCCAACTTTGATGGAGGGGAAAGATGCGATTGTGTTTCTTACCAGGAGCGAGACGGACGCGCTTCAGGCGCTGGGGCAGCCCTTAGGGGAGGATGGTATTTGTTATGCCATCCTGCGAAGGAGTGACCTAATTGGGATCGAAAAACATATCCGGCATTATGAGCAATGGATCGCAGAAAAAGCGTCCGAATGGTGGAAGAGATATCTCGCCTGAGGGGGGGGCTACCATGGTGACCCCGGTGTGATTTGCTACGATAGATCATGATCGAATTTTGCGGGTGGCGGAAACGCTGCCCGTTTTTCGTTTTCGATGCGCCCAACTCTTGTGGCGATCGACCCGCCGCAAGCGATTAGCGGCGGGAACAATCATTGCCGCCAGGCGCCTCCTGAACGGGCGACGGCGGCGATGCGGCGGGTTGAGCAAAGCTAGGCAACTAGCGTGTGTGCAACGCACGGGCTCCCCGCCGCTACCAACCGATTCCGTTTATTATCAAGTCTTATCGTTGCTCCAAGATCGATCCCCGTCCCACTTCTCAAAAGGATCGATGCCGCTAGACTTCCAGTGGGCAACGATGTGCCTCAAAAGTTCATAAGGGCCTTCACTTCGAAACTCGAACGTCGTGTCAATATCTGGTGTCCTGACAGATTCCCAGAGGTGTCCTGCCAAGGCTGAATTGGCGATCGTCGACGCTCTCTCGCGAGCCCCCTCACTGTCGTGACTAAATTGACCGACGTATAATGCCAGCGTCGTCACCAGACTATGAGCGGCACCGAATGGTACGAACCGAAGATAGTCTAGCTCAAGTCCAACTCGTGCCTTTCGGTTGTCTGCGAATTCTTCCGGATGAAAGATCCAATCGGAACCACCAACAGTGACCTGGATAGTCCCCATTTGGCACGCATTGTAAAAGACACGGTACCGTCTCCCGACTTCTGGACCATCGAAGCTGCGGACATCGGTGTCGTTGATTTCTTCGATGGCCCACCCTTCAGAAAGATGCTGGTTGAGCACAGCTCCAAACCATCTGAAGTCATCGAAAAGGACCTCGTGCGCGGCGGTAATGAATGATCTGACCGCTCCTCCTTCGATGAGTGATTTTGGCTGATCGTGCTTCGGCTTATGGCGTTCACCTTCCAGGATGGCCAGCCTTATGGCGCTGAAGTCCTTGTGTATGACGCGCTCTTCTAGTGCGCCTATGCGCGTGTCGAACTGAAAACTGCCGACAGTCATCCACGCGATTAGGACGGCAAGAAGGATAGTTTGATCGGACACGTCGTATGCGTGCTTCGCCGCGTATCCAATCAGTGCTACGACAATGACGGTCCCCCAAAGGGCAATTTTCTTAATGATGCTCTTCATCTAGCCCTTATCTTTTTTGGTCGGCTTCGGATCCGGCTTCGGACGTTCAGGCTTGCGAACTGACGCCTTTTCTGAATTCCCAGATCTATTGCCTGGGAAGCCGCCGTCGCTTTTTTTACCAGTTTCTGTTTTTCTAGGTTGAAAGTAGAACTCATGGTGCATCTGCATGGTGGATGATTCCCTTGCCCTGAAGCTTCGGCCAGCTAGCGAAGACACTCTAAAGGAATTGATCCGTCAAGCCGAAGCTCACCTAGACACACAGTTGACTGCAGCAATAGCCGCCGATCAGCGGGCGTATACATTTGCCGGCCTAGCCGCCGCCTCAGGCATCGTCCTTGTTGGCGGTGCGTACAGTCTTGCGACGTCCTCGCAGCCGAATGTTCTGCTTGCCAGTGTCGCTACTGCTGTCGCCGCAACACTGGTAGGCTGTGCATGGAGCGCTGTTCACTCTGCAAGATCGATTGACTTCGGGTATTCCGGTAGCCAACCAGCTGATTGGGACGAGGACGTTGCTTGTTCGAAGCCATGGGCACACTCGCTCGCAGAGAAGTGCGAACACTACAACGACTTGATCGATGCGAATCGCAAGGCGATGAACGCAAATAGTCAGCTTTTTAACAGCGCCACGGAATTGGCTCTGAAGTCCCTGCTTCTTGGTGGCGTTGCATTCACCGCATGGTTGGTGAATGCCTTCACTTTTTAACCTTTGCTCTTTGCCGGATCGGCGCCGTAGGTGCGTTCTTCGCGGATCTGACCATTTGACTTATGCAATACCGCCTGGCCAAGACCACCAGCGTTCTGCGCTGCATGGCCCGCCTTGATAGCGGCAGCCTCGGACGCCTTCTGCGTTTCGTGTGTTGAGATGGTCTTGCCGCTTTGGGTCACCTTCCAGCCGTCTTTGGTCGGCGACGAGTGAAATACGCTGCGCTTAGCCACTTGAATCATCTCCCCAAGAGAACCGGGGAAACTATACCAGACCGAGTCAGTTGAAATCCAGTGCGCAGCAATAGCCGCTCATCACAAGCCACAGAATATCGTCGCCTCTACGCCACCGCGCAATGGAAGCGACTGCGACTGGCCAAGCTTGCGCAGGAACCCCTGTGCGAATGGTGCTTAGAGCGCGAAATAGTCGAGCCGGCGACTGAGGTGCACCACGCGGACGGCGGACACAAAGGCGACGTCGTGAAGTTCTGGACCGGCCCATTCGTCAGCACTTGCAAGCCTTGCCACGCAAGCCGCGGCCAGCGCGAGGACCTTGGTCAGACCGTGATCCGGTTCGGGCCAGACGGCTGGCCGTTGTAGGTCGATTGGCCGCCGATCGCATCAGTGTTGCATATCGGCAACATTGTGCAGTGCGGCAGGGAGGGGTGTCGCAGCCCTGTCGGCCATCGGACCGTACAACCGGTGCATCCCCCGTTCTGCACACGTCCACGATTGAGAATATGACCCTGAGGGACTCATGGCCAGGCCCAGAACGCCTCGCGCCAAGGCGGCGGTAGAGGCCAGCGACAACAAGAATCCGCAGCGATTCAAGGGGCGCAAAGAGCCGAAGGCCAACGGCGCGCTCGGCGCGCCTCCGAAATGGATCGCTGACACTGACACCATCAAAGCGAAGTCGGCCTGGCAGCTTTTTCACAAGGAACTGCCGTGGCTGAACGAGTCGCACCGCATGCTGGTCGGCATAGCTGCCAACATTCAGGGCCGCATCATGGCGGGGCAGGAGGGAGGCGTCCAGGCGATGAACCTGCTCCGCCAGATGCTTGGCCAGATGGGCGCGACGCCGGCCGACGCGACGAAGATCACGGTGGCTGATGACGACGAGGAAACGGACGACCTGCTCGACTAAGGTTGGCCCGGCGCTCGCGCGTGCAAACGCCTACGCCGAAGCTGTTCTTGCTGGCACCATCATAGCCGGCCCGCATGTGCGGAATGCCTGTCGGCGACACTTCGATGACATGGCCAAGGGCGCGGAACGCGGGCTGTGGTTCGATGATGACGCCGCGGTGAGGGTGTTTCGTTTCTTTGAGGAACGGTTGAAGCTCTCGGAAGGCCAGTTCGAAGGCAAGCCGTTCGCGCTGCATTCGTCGCAGGCCTTCAAGCTCGGTTCGATATTTGGATGGAAGAGGGCGGACGGCACGCGCCGTTTCAGGCGCGCCTACATTGAGGAAGGCAAAGGCAACGGCAAGTCGCCGTTCGCCGGCGGCGTCGGACTCTACGGTCTGATGGCCGACGATGAAGCTGGTGCTCAGATTTATGCTGCGGCGGCGAAGAAAGAGCAGGCGGCCATCCTATTTCAAGACGCCGTGAAGATGGTTCGCGCCGCCCCCGCATTGGAGAGGCGGCTGAAGTTTAGTGGCGGCCTCGGTCGCGAGTTCAATATCGCGCATCATCGTTCCGGGTCATTCTTCCGACCGATTTCAAAGGACAGTGGCAAATCAGGTTCTGGTCCGCGACCGCACTTCGCTCTGGCAGACGAGGTGCACGAGCATCCCGACCGCTCGACGATGGAAATGCTGGAGCGCGGGTTCAAATTCCGGCGCCAGCCACTCCTGCTGATGATCACAAACAGCGGCAGCGATCGAAACACGGTCTGCTTTGAGGAGCACGAGCACGCTGTGCGGGTTGCGGCAGGTACGCGCGAGCCCGATGACGACTTCACGTATGTCGGCGAGGTGCTCGACGACACGACATTCGCTTACGTGTGCGCGCTCGACAAAGACGACGATCCGCTCGAGGATCCGGCGTGCTGGGTGAAAGCGAATCCGCTTCTCGGCACGATCCTGACCGACGACTACCTGGCCGGCGTTGTTGCGCAAGCTAAGCAGATACCAGGCAAGCTGAACGGCATCCTGCGTCTGCATTTCTGCCGGTGGACCGACGCCGACAAAGCGTGGATGCCGCGGTCGACGGTCGAGAGCGTCATGGCCGACTTCGACCCGGAGAGTGAGCATGCTGAGGCGGCGCTTTTCTTGGGTGCCGACCTTTCGGCAAGCAAGGACCTAACGGTTCTGGCCTGTGTTGTGCCGACCGGTTTCAAGGATATGTCTCGCGACGACGGCACGGTTGTTAGTCTGCCGACGTTCGACGCTTGGGTCGAAGCCTGGACACCTGGCGACACGCTCAAGGCTCGAGCGCTGGCCGACAAGCAGCCGTATGACTTGTGGGTGGAAGATGGCTGGCTGAATGCGCCGCCAGGGCCGCGCATTCGCTACGATTTCGTCGCTGCACGTGTGCAGCAGTTGGACCAACTCTTCGATATCCAAGCAATCGCTTACGACAAGTACGCGTACGCCAAATTTCGTGAGGAAGTCGAGGCGCTGGGTGTGGACGTCGAGCACGTTGCTCACCCCCAAGGCGGCAAGGTGCGAGCCAGGCCGAGCGAAGCGAAAGTTGAAGCCGCGAAGGCGGCTGGCGAACCAACGCCACAAGGGCTGTGGATGCCGGGCTCGGTGTCGGCGCTGGAAGACATGATCATCGACGGGCGTATTCGGCTGCGCCGAAGTCCGGTGCTGATGACTGCGCTCATGGGCGCTGCGTTCGATCACGACCCTCAGGGCAACCGATGGTTCGTGAAACAGAAGGCTTCGGTGCGCATCGACGCTGCCGTGGCTCTCTGCATCGCGATCGGCGCCGCGGTGGACGGCGCGACTGAGCATCTGCTACCGGCTTCGCCTTGGGATGACCCAGCTTTTTCATTGATGGAGGCCGCATGAGATGGCCGTTTCCCCGTGAAAAGCGGGTAACGATCGAAAATCCGACCGTACCAGTAAGTAGCGACAATTTCCTCGCGTTCTTCGGGGTGCAGTCGGCAAATCTGCCGCATGTTACGATCGACAGCGCGCTCTCGGTGCCGGCCGTGTGGGCTGCAGTGGCGTTCCTCTCGCGTACATTGGCGGCATTGCCGCGACACGCTTACCGCTCGACCAAAGAAGGCCCTAAGCGGCTCTCTGGTAAGCTCGAGACGGTTGTCCACGACGCGCCGAACGAGGAAACAAACGCCTTCAAGTTCTGGCAGTATTTCTGGCAGCAGGTCTTCACAGGTGGCCGCGGCCTGGCCTGGATCGAGCGCACGCCGCAAGGCGTGGAAGCCCTGTGGCAGATGGACCCGACCAAGACCTCAGTGAGGCGGTCGGGCGGCAGGACGTTTTACAAATTCTCTGGAATCGCCAAGGAGTACGACTCCTCCGACGTCATCGATGTGCCATTCATGCTGAAAGCTGACGGGCTGTGCCATTACGGCCCGATAGCCATGGCCGCGAAGGCCATTCAGCTTGCCATCGCGATGAATGATTACGGCAGCAACTTTTTTGCCGGTGGCGGCGTGCCGCCGTTGGCGCTGACTGGCCCGTTGCCGGCCGGCGCCGATGCGATGAAGCGTGCGCAGGCAGACATCAAAAGATCGGTCGATGCCGCGAAGAACGCCAACGAACCGGTCTTCCCGATACCGGCCGGCTATACGCTAAATCCGGTCGGATTGGACCCTGCTAAAGGCCAAATGATCGAAGCGCGGCGATTCCAAGTGGAAGAAATCGCGCGGGCTTTCCAGTTGCCGCCTGTTTTTCTGCAGGACTTGACCAGGGCAACATTCACGAATGCCGAGCAGCAGGATCTTCACCTCGTGAAGCACCTCGTCGGCCAGTGGGCAGAGGCGCTCGAGGGCGAATTGAACCTCAAGCTGTTCGGCCGCAACAACAATGGCCGATACGTGGAGCACACCCTCGATGGCATATTGCGCGGTGACTTTGTGTCTCGCATGACCGGCTATGGCCAGGCCATCCAGAACGGCATCCGCACTCCGGACGAGGTTCGTGCGCTTGAAAACCTTCCCGCGAAGGGCGGCGCGGCCGATAGGCTCTACATTCAGGGCGCCACCGTGCCGCTTGGCACGGAGCCGGCCGCACAGCCAGCCAACGACAACGCCGAACACCCCGACGAGGCTGAAGCCGCATGACAGACATTGAAAAGCGGAGCGGCCAGCTTGGCGTGGAGTTTCGCGAGGCCGATGGCAAGCGTACCCTGGTAGGATACGCTGTCGTGTGGGACAGCGACACAACGATCGCCGACTATTTCGTCGAGCGTATTGCGCCAGGTGCATTCACGAAGGCGCTGCGCGGCGACATCCTGGCTCTGTATGACCACGATATGGGCCGCGTTCTTGGCCGCACGCGGTCGAAGACACTGCGCCTGAGCGAAGACAGTCACGGCCTCAAGGTCGAAATTGATGTTCCCGACACGAGCGATGGTAACGACCTGTGGGTGCTGGTTGGCCGCGGCGACGTAAGCGGCATGAGCTTCGCGTTCCGTGCGACCAAACAGGAGTGGGACGAGTCAGGTGACATGCCGACGCGCACGGTGATTGAAGCCGAGTTGTTCGAAGTCACCGCAACAGCAAATCCGGCCTATCCCGACACTACGCTTGCGGCTCGATCGCTGGAAAAAGCGCGCGAGGATGCTGGCAAGACCAAGAAGTTGGCCGATGCCGCGGCGGCCAGGCGCCGCGTCGCGGAGCGTGAGGCGCGGCAAGAACAGAGAATTCGAGGCATTCAGCCGTCCGATGGACGGCAGGCGGACGCTTCGTAGCACCCCGCAAGCGCGGGAGGGCGGATAGTCCGCCAATCAACCATGAACGGCTCGTTGGCCTCGCTCACCGCGAGGGTGGGCCTCTATTGCTTATAGGTTAGAAATGTCCCTCAAGGATTTGAACGAAAAGCGCGAACGTCTCGTCGCACAGGCGCGCGAGGCGCTTGACGAAATCAAGAAGAATACGGACGACGCTCGTGCCGCCGAACTCGACAAGCGACACGACGACATCATGGCCGAGTTCGACCGGGTGGAGGCCACGAT
>NZ_RZSF01000165.1:0-14675 GCF_004023325.1 Mesorhizobium sp. M1A.F.Ca.ET.072.01.1.1
TGGCGATATCGACCGGGCTTTGGCCGGCGATGATCGGCAGCGTGGCGACCTTGGTCTGCTCGCCGAGCTGGCGCAGCTGCTCCTGCGCGGCCGGACGCCGCGTGTCGAGCGAGGCCATCAGAATTTTCTTGTTCTGACGCTCCGTAAGGCGCTTGGCGATTTTGGCCGAGGTCGTCGTCTTGCCGGAACCCTGCAGGCCGACCATCATGACGACGACGGGCGCGGGCGCGTTGAGGTCGATAGCGACGCCCTCGGCACCGAGCATATCGACCAGCTCGTCATGGACGATCTTGACGACCATCTGTCCGGGCTTGATCGACTTCAGCACCGCGGCGCCGACCGCCTTCTCGCGCACCTTGTCGGTGAAAGAGCGAACCACCTCGAGCGCCACATCGGCCTCAAGCAGTGCCCGGCGCACCTCGCGCAACGCCGCAGAGACGTCCGCCTCCGACAGCGCACCGCGGCCGGTCAGGCCGTTCAGGATGGAGCCAAGGCGCTCTTGTAAGGACTCAAACATTGATCAAACCGCCGTGCGAGAGCGCCTTGGATTCATGCCGATCCCTGTCGGCCCTGCGGCCCTCCACGCCTCTTGTGCGCTCCTGCAGTGATTCAAACATCTTGCTTCCTTCGATCTCGGTTCATTCGACCCGAGAGGTAGTGCGTTCGCGCCGGGTCGCCAAGCCAAAGCGCAAAGCCAAAAAGCACCCGGGGGCGCATCGCGCTGCCGGGTGTTGGCCTCCAGGATCGGTTTACAGCTCTCGCCTCAAAGAGGCTTCGGCGTCCTGGTCGGCTTTCGCGGAGAGGGTCTCGTCGCGGAATTCGTGCGCGTCTAGACAGCAAATCGGCGGCAGAGTCAAGGCTGGGGCGGTTTTCAAGAGCAAAAGAGGCGGTTCAGGGCAGCTTTTCGCCATCCAGGATGCGCGTATAGAGATCGAGATAGCCGTTTGCCGTCCTCGCGATGGGAAATCGCGCGGCGGCGGATGCGCGGCACTGCTCAGGCGACAAGCCGGCGATGTCGGCCAAGGCCTTGGCGAACTCGGCATCGGTGTCGAAGAGGCGTCCGGTGGCGTCGTCGACGATTTCGGGCAGCGCGCCGCGCCGTGTCGTCAACACCGGCGTGCCGCAGAGCATCGCTTCGACCGGCGCCATGCCGAACGGCTCTTCCCAGGCGATCGGGTTGAGAAAAGCTCTGGCCTCTCCCAGCAGGCGCAGCTTCTCGTCGCCGTCGACGATGCCGTGGTAGCGGAAGCGGCGGCCGAGGCTCTTGAAGAAGACACCCTGGCGGCGAACCTTGGTGCGCTGCAGGAGCTGCCAGCGCGAGCCGCCGGCGATATCGAGCTGGAAATCGAAGGCACGGGCGAGATCGACAGCCCGGTTGAGGTTCTTGCCGGCGCGGGCGATGCCGGCCAGAAACAGAAGCCTGTCCGTCTTGCCGACGGACAGCCGATAGGCGTCGACCGGAAAGCCGTTGTGGACGAAGGTTTCCCGCCCGTGGTTGCGCGCATGGCTGGCGCTGACGAAGTTCCAGTTTGGCCTGTTTTGCGTGAATTCCGGGTCGAAGCCGTGCATCGTATAGAGCGCCGGCCGCGAAATCTCGATGTACCAGCCATTGAAATGCACGATGTCGGTGTCGGCCGGGATCGCAGCGCGGCATTCGGCGGCCGAAGAGGCCTGCCGCACTTCGCACAGCGGATGGCTCGAGCCGCGACCGGCGATCAGGACCACCTTGTGGCCGAGACGCGAAAGCTCTGTTGCCAGCCAGTCGACCTGCCGCTCAGTGCCGCCATAGCCTTTGCAGGGAATGGTGCGTTCCGCCACCAGCGTGATGCGCATCAGGCGAGCCCGTCGGTTTTCCGCCTGACCACGATCCGATCAAGAAACCGGTTTCCGCTTTTTTGGATCATGGCTCGTCCGGCCCGACCGTCAGGGGGGAGCGGCGATGCAGAAGCAGGAGCATCGTCAGCAGCGTGCTTACGATGCCGATCGCGGCGATGAGAACGGCGTCCCAATTGGTCCAGCCGGGGCCTTCCAGCGGCTTGGCGTTGAACAGGGCGAAGGAATTGTAGCTCTGCTGGTGCGAGATCAGCAGGAAGCCGATCAGATTGTTGCCGAGATGGGCGCCGAATGCAGCGCCGAGATTGCCGGTCACATAGACCAGCAGCGTCAGCAGCAGCGCGAAGGCGGCGATCGAGACCAGCACGCTGGCATTGATGGCGAGCGTCGAGGCCGGGCTCCAATGCAAGGCGGTGAACAGAAGGCCCGGCAGCGCGGCCCAGATCAGCGGGCTGCCAAAGCGGCTGGCGAGGCCACGCAGCAGATAGCCACGGAACAGAGCCTCCTCCGATGAGGTCTGCAGAAAGGCGAGCGGCACGATCGCGAGAAGCAAGAGCAGCCAGGACGAGAACGCGATCGATCCGCGGACGATCTCCGGCTGTAGCCAATAGAGCAGCACCTCGGAGAACAAGGAGGTTGTCAGAACCGCGACCAGGCCTTTGAGAAACCCGCCGCGCGAGATGCGGCGGTCTGGGCCGATCAGCGCCGAGAGCGGCTCGCCATGAACGAAGCGCATCGCGGCCCAAAGACCGATCCAGATGCCGGCAAAGGACGCCAGCGCGGTGAGGATGCCGGCGGGAGAGGCAAGGAAATCCTGGATCGGCTGTCCGGTCGCCGGACCCGGGAGGCGCAAGACGATGAAGGCGGCGGTGCCGGCGACGAGCACGACCAGCGTCACGGCGAGCCAGAAGAGAACGACGATCGCCGTTCCGAGCAGGAGCCGGAGCAGGGTGGTTTTCTCGTTCGGCGAGCGCCGGTAGCGCTCGAAGGCGGCGTTGTCGATGATCACACGGGGGTCCCCTGCCGGGCGCTTTACGGTCGCATGATCTAGGGGATCGGCGTTTTCGGCGCAATCGCTCCCGTCAGATCCAGCAACCAGTTGGGCCGCTCGACCGCGGGGATCATCGAAACTGGCGGCAGATCAGCCACGCCTTCCATCGGTGCAGGGCCACCCGTCTAACGCTGCTGCCGGGAATCCGAGCCGGTCGACAACAATTTCGGCTCTCGATTAACCGTTTTGCCGCTTTTTACGCTTAAGAAGCTTGCCATGAAACGCGTTATCGCCATCGCCGACCGCGCGGCCCTCGTCTCGTTGAAGCTGCTCGCAGCGCTCAACGTGCTGTTTTTCCTTTCGTTCCTGCTCGTGCTGCTGCTGGCCGGTCGCGCGCATGCCGAAGCGCCCGCCTGCGGCGGCAGCGACCTGCTGGCAGGTCTTGCAAAGAGCGATCCCGCCGCCTTCAAGAAGGTCCAGACCGAAGCCGCCGCCGTTCCAAACGGCCGGGGGCTGTTGTGGAAGCTCGAGAAACCGGGCGAGGAGCCGTCCTATCTCTTCGGCACCATGCACATGACGGACGCGCGCGTCACCACGCTGCCTGCCGCGGCTCAAAAAGCCTATGACGGCGCCGACACCATCATCATCGAAACCACCGACGCCCTCGACAAGGCCAAGATGATGGCCGCCATGGCCGCCGAGCCTGGCCTGATGATGTTCACGGACAACACGACGCTGTCCTCGCTGCTGTCACCCGAGGATGCGGCAGTACTGAACAAGGGGCTCGATGCACGCGGCATTCCGCCTCTGACGGTGGCCAAGATGAAGCCGTGGATCCTGTCGGCCATGGTGGCGCTACCGGCCTGCGAGGTGGCGCGCCAGAGCGCCGGCGCGCCGGTGCTGGACGTCAAGCTGGCCGCCGACGCCAAAGCATCCGGCAAGGACGTCGAGGGGTTGGAAACCGCCGTCGACCAACTGCGCGCCATGGCTTCGCTGCCGCTCGCCTACCACATGAAGGGGTTGGTCGAGACGCTGAAGCTCGGCGACAAGGTGAACGACGTCAACGAAACCATGATCGTGCTCTACCAACGCGGCGAGGTCGGCATGTTCTGGCCGCTGTTTCGCACCGTGCTGCCCGACACGGCGGACGACCAGGCCGGCTACGCCGCCTTCGAGCAGACCATGATCACCAGCCGCAACAAGGTCATGGTCGCGCATGCCATGCCGATTCTGGCCAGGGGCAATGCCTTCATGGCGGTCGGCGCGCTGCATCTGCCCGGCCCTGACGGACTGGTCGAAGATTTCCGCAAAGCGGGGTATAGTGTTACCGCCGTCAACTGAGTCGTCTGGCGGCTGGGGAGCGGAAAATGCCGGTTTTTCAGCGCTTTCCGTCCGCCTGCGTGAAACCCATTAGGGGATCCGCGCGTTGATGGCTGCTATTTGATGCCTTTCATTCCAAGGAGGACACGTTTCATGGCGAACCCTAACGACCCCTACACCCCGTCGAGCACGCCGCCCTCGAGGGGCGGTGGTGGCGGCAGCGGGTGGCTGATCGCCCTAGTTGTCATTATCCTGGCCATTGTTGCGTATTATGTTTTTGGCAGAACCGGCGGCGAGCACGCCCCGGCGACTTCCGAGCCGCCGGCCGCGACGACGCCGGCCCCGGCGCCTGCAACGCCTGAACCTGCGCCCGCAACGCCTGCTCCAGCTCCGACGCCAGCCCCGGCACCCGCGCCCACTCCGACGCCTGCCCCGGCTCCGGCACCTGCGCCGTCTCCGTGATCAGGCTATAGCTCCACGACGAACGGCCCGCCGAAAGGCGGGCCGTTTTTGTTTAACTACATCTTCGCCATCCTCGGGCGTTCGGCGTCGGCCGTGACGAGCACCTAAATATGGATCGGCTTGAAGAACGTGGCCAGCGCCGCTTCCTTGACCGCCTCCGACATGGTCGGGTGGGCGTGGCAGGTGCGGGCGAGGTCTTCCGAGGAGCCGCCGAACTCCATCAGCACCGCCGCCTCGTGGATCATCTCGCCGGCGCCGAAGCCGACGATGTGAACGCCGAGCACGCGGTCGCTCGTCTTGTCGGCGAGGATCTTCACGAAGCCGTCGGTGTGCAGCATGGCCCGCGCGCGGCCATTGGCGCTGAAAGGGAACTTGCCGACGTTGTAGTCGATGCCGGCCTTTTTAAGCTCCTCTTCGGTCTTGCCGACCGAGGCGATTTCGGGGCTGGTGTAGACGACGCTCGGGATAACGTCGTAGTTCACATGACCGGCCTGGCCGGCGATCGTCTCGGCTACCGCCACGCCCTCGTCCTCGGCCTTGTGCGCCAGCATCGGCCCGGCAATGACGTCGCCGATGGCATAGATGCCGGGCACGTTGGTCCTCAGATGCCCGTCGGTCTTGACCCGGCCGCGCTCGTCCATCTCGACGCCGGCGTCTTTCAATCCAAGGCTGTCGGCGTAGGGGCGCCGTCCGGTCGCGACCAGCACGACATCGGCCTCGATCGTTTCCGCCGCGCCGCCCTTGACCGGCTCGAACGTCACGCTGGCGCCCTTCTTGGATTTGGCGACGCCGATGACCTTGGCGCCGAGCTTGAACTCGAAGCCCTGCTTGGACAGCAGCCGCTGGAATTGCTTCGAGACCTCGCCATCCATGCCGCCGAGGATGGTGTCGAGGAACTCGACAACCGTGACCTTGGAGCCGAGCCTGGCCCAGACCGAGCCGAGCTCGAGCCCGATGACGCCGCCGCCGACCACCACAAGACTGCCCGGCACCTTGGCCAGCGACAGCGCGCCGGTCGAGGACACGATCACCTTCTCGTCGAAGTCGACCTTGACACCCGGAATGCCGGCGACGTCGGAACCGGTGGCGATGACGATGTTCTTGGTCTCGATCTCCTCGACCTTGCCGTCCTCGCCGGTGACCGACACCTTGCCGGCGCCGATCACCTTGCCGGTGCCGCGGAAAGAGTCGATCTTGTTCTTCTTGAAGAGAAAAGCGACGCCGTTGACGTTGGAGGCCACGGTCGCATCCTTATGCGCCAGCATCTTCTTCAGATTGAGTTTTGGCGCGCCGACCTCGATGCCGAGCGTATCGAAGGCATGGCCGGCTTCGGCGAACATCTCGGAGGCGTGGAGCAGGGCTTTCGACGGGATGCAGCCGATATTGAGGCAGGTGCCGCCGAAGGTGGCGCTCTTCTCGACCACCGCTGTCTTCAGGCCGAGCTGTGCCGCCTTGATGGCGCACACATAGCCGCCCGGTCCCGATCCGATGATTACGACGTCATAAGCCATGATGGTGTCCTTCTGGTCTGGCCTTCAACGGCCGCCGCTCACATTCAGGATCGCGCCCGTTATATAGGAGGCCGCGTCCGACAAAAGGTAGACAACCGCGCTCGCGACCTCGTCGGCCGTGCCCGCGCGCTTCATCGGCAGCAGATCCTGCATCCGCGCCACGCGCTCGGGCTGGCCGCCGGAGGCATGAATGTCGGTTTCGGTGATGCCTGGGCTGACGGCATTGACGCGGATGCCTTCCAGCGCCACCTCGCGCGCCAGACCAACGGTCAGCGTGTCGATCGCGCCCTTGGAAGCGGCGTAGTCGACATATTCGCCGGGCGAGCCCAGTCGTGCCGCCGCCGAGGACAGATTGACGATGGCGCCGCCCTTGCCGCCCTGTCGTGTCGACATGCGCTTGACGGCCTCGCGGGCGCAGAGGAAGGAGCCGACGACGTTGATGCGCATCATGCGCTCGACCCGCTCGGCGCTCATCTCGTCGACGCGCGCCTTGACGTCGACGATGCCGGCATTGTTGACGAAGGCGTCGAGCCGGCCGAAAGCCTTGTCCACCGCCTCGAACATCGCCACCACATCGGCCTCGTTGCCGACATCGCCCCTGACCGCGAACGCCTCGCCGCCCACGGATTCGAGCTCGGCGGCAAGCGCCCCGGCAGCGTCCTGGTTGGAGACATAGTTGATCGCTACCCGGTAACCGGCCCGACTGGCCTGCCGGCAGATCGCGGCGCCGATGCCACGGCTGCCGCCGGTGACCAGCAGAGTCTTCTTGTCGGCATTCATTCCTGGCAGCCTTTCAGGGCAAAGACGTCCCACGGTACTTTTGAGAAGCCCGCCGGACCGTAAGCGGCTGACATTTCGAGCGACGGTCCGAGATCGGGAAAGATCAGGCTGTTCGGTGCATCCGCGCCCTCGGACGGCAGCAGACCCACGACGCCCTTCTCATCGGCGCTATAGATCACGCCTTCCCAGACCGTGCAGGCGGCGAGCTCCTCGCCGGTGACGTCGCCGGTCGGGCATTTGTACATCAGCGAGCCATGCGGCCGCCCGGCGGAGCCCTCGGTCCACATGGCGATGCCATCGAGCACGGTATTGTTGTCGAGTATCATGCGGAATGTGTTGGCGATCGTCGCCGAGGTAGCCGTCGGGCTGAAATCGATCTCGGCCCCGCTTTTCGCCTCGCCATAGACGGCGAGCTGGATCGGGCAGGCGGCCTGGGCATCGGCTGCTACGAGAGCCGCACCGGCGGCAAGCACGACCGGCCTCGCGGTGCTGAGCCAACGGGCCTTCACTCGCCGCCCCGCCCGCGAGCCTTCATGCTCCACCTCAGAGATCGAGCACCAGCCGCTCGGGATCCTCCAGGCTTTCCTTGACGCGCACCAGGAAGGTCACCGCTTCCTTGCCGTCGACGATGCGGTGGTCGTAGCTCAGCGCCAGATACATCATCGGCCGGATGACGATCTGGCCGCCGACCACCACCGGCCGCTCCTGGATCTTGTGCATGCCGAGGATACCGGACTGCGGCGCATTCAGGATCGGCGTCGACATCAGCGATCCATAGACGCCGCCGTTGGAGATCGTAAATGTGCCGCCCTGCATGTCGGCGACCGAGAGCTTGCCGTCGCGCGCGGCGAGGCCCAGCCGGCCGATCTCCTTCTCGATCTCGGCGATCGACATCTGGTCGGCATCGCGCACCACCGGGACCACCAGGCCCTTGTCGGTGCCGACGGCGACGCCGATATGGGCAAAGTTCTTATAGATGATGTCGGCGCCGTCGATCTCGGCGTTCACCGCCGGGATCTCCTTAAGCGCATGAGTGACGGCCTTGGTGAAGAAGCCCATGAAGCCGAGCTTCACGCCATGCTTCTTTTCGAACACGTCCTTGTACTTGGCCCTCAGCGCCATCACCGCGCTCATGTCGACCTCGTTGAAGGTGGTGAGCATGGCGGCCGTCGACTGCGCCTCCTTGAGCCGGCGCGCGATCGTCTGGCGCAGCTTGGTCATGCGCACGCGCTCCTCGCGCGAAGCATCGTCGGCCGTCGACGGCGCGCGGGCCGCGACCGGTGCGGGAGCAGGAGTCGCTTTCGGCGTCTCGGCCGGCTGCGAGGGCGCGCCCTTGGCGATGGCATCTAGGACGTCGCCCTTCAGCACCTGGCCGCGCTTGCCGGAGCCCGTCAGTTGCTCGACCGAGAGATTGTGCTCGGCGATCAGTTTGGCCGCGGCCGGCGCCGGCGGCATGGTGCGCGGCTCGACCGGGCCGGCGTCGCCGGCCATCTTGGCGGTTTCGGCGGCGGCCTGCTTGGTCGTGGATGCGGCGTCCGGACTTGAGGCCTGCGCCACCGCCTGCGGCTTGGTGGCGGGAGCGGCGGCTGCGCCGCCGGCCGAAATCGAGCCGAGCAGCGCCCCGACATTGACCGTCTCGCCTTCCTTGACGGTGATCTCGGAGAGCGTCCCGGCGCCCGCGGCGGGCACCTCCACCGTCACCTTGTCGGTTTCGAGCTCGACCAGCGGTTCGTCGGCGGCGATCGCGTCGCCGACCTTCTTGAACCACTTGCCGACGGTCGCCTCGGTGACGGATTCGCCGAGAGTGGGGACGCGGATTTCGGTAGCCATTGTGCCTGTCCGTTCTCTTGTCTTCTTGAGGTCAGTTTGGTCCGGGTCTGCTTATTCGCCCAGCGCGTCGTCGAGCAGGGCGGAAAGCTGGCTGAGATGCTTCGACATCAGCCCGGTGGCCGGCGAGGCCGAGGCCGGCCGGCCGGTATAGCGCACCCGCTGATGCTTGGCGTCGATATGCGCCAGCACCCATTCGAGATAAGGATCGATGAACGACCAGGCGCCCATATTCTTGGGCTCCTCCTGGCACCACACCATCTCGGCGTTGCGGAAACGCGACAGCTCGGTGATCAGCGCCTTGGCCGGGAACGGGTAGAGCTGCTCGACGCGCAGCAGGTAGATGTCGGTGATGCCGCGCTTCTCGCGCTCCTCATAGAGGTCGTAATAGACCTTGCCGGAGCAGAGCACGACGCGGCGGATCTTGGAATCCTTCACCAGCTTGATCGGCTGGTCGGCCAAGAGCTGCGCATCGTCCCACAACAGCCGGTGGAACGAGCTTTCGCCCGCCATCTCCGACAGCGTCGAGACCGCCCGCTTGTGGCGCAGCAGCGACTTCGGTGTCATCAGGATCAGCGGCTTGCGGAAGTCGCGCTTCAACTGCCGGCGCAGGATGTGGAAATAGTTAGCCGGCGTCGTGACGTTCGCCACCTGCATGTTGTCCTCGGCGCAGAGCTGCAGGAACCGTTCGAGACGGGCCGAGGAATGCTCCGGCCCCTGGCCTTCATAGCCGTGCGGCAGGAGGCAGACGAGGCCCGACATTCTCAGCCACTTGCGCTCGCCGGACGAGATGAATTGGTCGAACACCACCTGGGCGCCGTTGGCGAAATCGCCGAACTGCGCTTCCCAAAGAGTCAACGCCTTGGGCTCGGCGAGGCTGTAGCCATATTCGAAGCCGAGCACCGCCTCTTCCGAGAGCATCGAGTTGATGACTTCGTAGCCGGCCTGCGCCGCCGACAGATTGTTGAGTGGAATGTAGCGCGTCTCGTCGCGCTGGTCGTAGAGCACGGAATGGCGCTGCGAGAAGGTGCCGCGCTCCGAATCCTGGCCGGAGAGCCGGATCGGATTGCCGTCGAGCAGGATGGCGCCGAAGGCCAGCGCCTCGGCGGTCGACCAGTCGATGCCGTCGCCGGATTCGATCGCCTGGCGGCGGTTTTCGAGGAAGCGCAGGATCGTCTTGTGCGCCTCGAAATCCTTCGGCACCTCGGTCAGCTTCTTGCCGATTTCCTTCAGCGTGCGGACCGGCACCGCGGTCTTGCCGCGCCGCTGTTCGTCCTGGTTGTCGGCCGTGCGCAGGCCGGACCAGGCGCCGTCCAGCCAGTCGGCCTTGTTCGGCTTGTAGGACTGGCCGACTTCCCACTCCTGTTCCAGATGCGCGCGCCAGTCGGCCCGCATCTTGTCGACCTCGGCTTGGGTGATGTGACCCTCGGCGATCAGCCGGTCGGCATAGACCTGCACCACCGTCTTATGGCTGCGGATGTTGCGGTACATGATCGGCTGCGTGAAGGACGGCTCGTCGCCTTCATTGTGGCCGAAGCGGCGGTAGCAGAACATGTCCACCACCACCGGCTTGTGGAACTTCATGCGGAATTCCGTCGCCACCTTCGCGGCATGCACCACCGCTTCCGGATCGTCGCCGTTGACGTGGAAGATCGGCGCCTCGATCATCTTCGCCACATCCGACGGATAGGGCGAGGAACGCGAGAAGCGCGGATTGGTGGTGAAGCCGATCTGGTTGTTGATGATGAAGTGCAGCGTGCCGGCGACGCGGTGGCCGCGCAGGCCGGAGAGCCCGAACATCTCCGCGATGACGCCCTGGCCGGCAAACGCCGCGTCGCCATGCAGCAGCAGCGGCATTACCTTGGCGCGCTCGGACAGCGGCACGATCTCGCCGCGCTCGCGGCCGGCGAGCTGGTCCTGCTTGGCGCGCGCCTTGCCCATCACCACCGGGTCGACGATTTCCAGGTGCGAGGGGTTGGCCGTCAGCGACAGGTGCACCTTGTTGCCGTCGAACTCGCGGTCCGAGGAGGCGCCGAGATGGTACTTCACGTCGCCCGAGCCCTCGACGTCGTCGGGAGCGGCCGAGCCGCCTTTGAATTCGTGGAAGATGGCGCGGTGCGGCTTGGCCATGACCTGCGAAAGCACGTTGAGGCGGCCGCGATGGGCCATGCCGAGCACGGCCTCCTTCAGGCCGAGCTGGCCGCCGCGCTTGATGATCTGCTCCAGCGCCGGGATCAGCGACTCGCCGCCGTCGAGGCCGAAGCGCTTGGTGCCCTTGTACTTGACGTCGATAAATTGCTCGAAGCCTTCGGCCTCGACCAGCTTCGACAGGATCGCCTTCTTGCCGGTGGCGGTGAAGGTGATCTCCTTGTCGGCGCCCTCGATGCGCGCCTGGATCCAAGCCTTTTCCTCAGGGTCGGAGATGTGCATGAACTCGACGCCGAGCGTCGAGCAATAGGTGCGGGTGAGGATATCCAGCATCTGCCGGATGGTGCCGAACTCGAGCCCCAGCACATTGTCGAGGAAGATCGGCCGGTCGTAGTCGGCTTCGGTGAAGCCGTAATTCTCCGGCGACAGCTCGTTATAGTCCTCGAGCGGCTTGGCGATGCCCAGCGGGTCGAGATTGGCGTGCAGGTGGCCGCGCATGCGAAAGGCGCGGATCATCATGATGGCACGCACGGAATCGCGCGTCGCCTGGTGAACGTCCGCATCGGAAAGGGCCGCGCCGTTGACGACCGCCTTTTCCTTCACCTTCTTTTCAATGTGCTTTTCGACCAGGCCCCAATTGCCGTCGAGCGCCGAAACCAGCTCGCCATTGGCCTGCATCGGCCAGGAAGGCTTCGCCCAGGAAGCGCCCTTGGCGTTCTTGCGCACGTCGCCCGCGTCGTCCTTCAGCGCTGCGAAGAAGTCCTGCCATTCCGGATCGACGGAGCCGGGGTTGTCCTCATAGGCGGCATAGAGCGCGTCGATATAGTCGGCATTGCCGCCATAAAGGAACGAGGTGAGCGAGAATTGGTCGTTGGCCTGATCTTGTCTTGCCATTTTCGTCTGCGGAGCCTGGCTCCGTCTCCTTTTATGGAAGGGAGTAGGGGAGTAAGGCAGTAGGGGAGTAGGGCATTTTTGCCGCTGATCTTTCCCTGCTGCCCTATTCCCTTACTCCCTACTCCCTTAACCTTTGATCGCCTCGACCAGCGTCGTGCCGAGCCGCGCCGGTGACGGCGAAACCTTGATGCCGGCCGATTCCATCGCCGCGATCTTGTCTTCCGCGCCGCCCTTGCCGCCGGAGATCACCGCGCCCGCGTGGCCCATGGTGCGGCCGGCCGGCGCCGTGCGCCCGGCGATGAAGCCCGCCATCGGTTTCTTGCGGCCGCGCTTTGCCTCGTCCTTCAAGAACTGCGCGGCGTCTTCCTCGGCCGAGCCGCCGATCTCGCCGATCATGATGATCGACTTGGTCTCGTCGTCGGCGAGGAACATCTCGAGCACGTCGATGAACTCGGTGCCCTTGACCGGGTCGCCGCCGATGCCGACAGCAGTGGTCTGGCCGAGGCCGACATTGCTGGTCTGGAAGACCGCTTCATAGGTAAGCGTTCCCGAGCGGGAAACAACGCCGACCGAGCCCTTGCGGAAGATGTTGCCGGGCATGATGCCGATCTTGCATTCGTCGGGGGTCAACACGCCCGGGCAGTTCGGGCCGATCAGCCGCGAGGAGGAGCGGTCGAGCCGCGCATTGACCTTGACCATGTCCATAACCGGGATGCCCTCGGTGATGCAGACGATCAGCGGGATCTCGGCCTCGATCGCCTCGATGATCGCTTCGCCCGCGCCTGCCGGCGGCACATAGATGACGGAGGCGTTGGCGCCGGTCTTCTCCTTGCCCTCGGCGACGGTGGCGAAGATCGGCAGGGTCTCGCCCTTCGCGCCGGTCCAGGTCTCGCCGCCCTTCTTCGGATGGACGCCGCCAACCATCTTGGTGCCGTGATAGGCCAGCGCCTGCTCGGTATGGAAGGTGCCGGTCTTGCCGGTCAGGCCCTGCACCAGCACCTTGGTATTCTTGTCGACGAGAATGGACATCGCGGCCCTTTTCTAAAAACCGTTGATCGAGGAAGGCGAAACGCGCCGATAGAGGCCGCTCACCATGTCTTGCCAGGCATCGCTGCCGGCGGGCTTGAAGTGCAATCGCATGCGGTAAGTATCAGTGCCGTCAAAGCTGTAAGTCACGCGAGCCGAGCCGCGCGGCGACGACCGTTCCAGCACAAGCTCGTTGCCGTTCCATGTGCCCGTAGCCGGTGAGGCCGGCACGAAACCCATCGAGCCGAACTGATGCATGGTGACGACGTCGTTCGGCTGATCGAAGCCGAACACATTATGCGCGCCGAACGAGATCGTGCCGTCGCGGCGCTGGCGGTAGCGCTGGACCACGAACTGGCCGCCGAACTGCGCGTCCGCCAGCACTTCCGAAGTCGCGGCGCCGGCATCGGTCCATTGCGTCGCCGCGACATCTTCCTCGCCACGCCACGCGCCGACCAGCGCCTGCAGGCGCTGGTGACCGGCCGAAAGCGATGAAAAAGGCGTCGCGTTCATTGATTCAGAGCCGCTTCAGATCGGTGACGGTGAGGTCGCTTTGGGCATTGCCGGTGTTGAGGGTGGTCGCCGGCTCGAACATCAGCACCACCGGCTCGACCGTCAGCGACCGCGGCCGATGCTCGACGCCGCGCGGCACGACAATGAAATCGCCCTCGCCGAGCTCGACCGGCCCGTCGCGGAAATCGATGGCGATCTTGCCGCGCAGCACGAGGAAGGCCTCGTCCTCGTGATCATGCGCATGCCAGTCGAAGACCTCGCCGAACTTGGCGACCTTCGCCTGGCTGTCATTGACGTCGCCGGCGATGTGCGGATCGAAGACCTTGGCGATCTTCGCATCCGCCGCCTCGACCAGGTTTATCTTGCGCGGAGGCATCCGCTTTAGCCCTTCACCGCCTTGACGATCTTCTTGGCCGCGTCGTCGAGATCGTCTGCCGAGACGACGTTCAAGCCGCTTTCGTTAATGATCTTCTTGCCGAGCTCGGCATTGGTGCCTTCCAGCCGCACGACCAGCGGCACCTTCAGCCCGACTTCCTTGACCGCGGCGATCACGCCCTCGGCGATGACATCGCACTTCATGATGCCGCCGAAGATGTTGATCAGGATGCCTTCGACCGCCGGATCCTTGGTGATGATCTTGAAGGCCGCCGTCACCTTCTCCTTCGAGGCACCGCCGCCGACATCGAGGAAGTTGGCCGGCTCGGCGCCGTAGAGCTTGATGATGTCCATCGTCGCCATGGCGAGGCCGGCGCCGTTGACCATGCAGCCGATATTGCCGTCGAGCGCGACATAGGCGAGGTCGTATTTCGACGCCTCGATCTCCTTCTCGTCCTCTTCGGTGGTGTCGCGCAGCTCCATCACGTCGGGATGGCGGAAGAGAGCGTTGTTGTCGAACGACACCTTGGCGTCCAGCACGCGCAGCCGGCCGTTCTTCATGACGATCAGCGGATTGACCTCGAGCAGGCTCATGTCCTTCTCGACGAAGGCCCTGTAGAGCAGCGGGAACAGCGTGCCGCCGTCTTGCGCCGCATCGCCGTCGAGCTTCAGCGCGGCGTTGAGCTTCTTCACATCATCGGCCGTCACGCCCTTTTCCGGATCGATGGCGACGGTGAGGATCTTCTCCGGCGTGTCATGCGCGACCGCCTCGATATCCATGCCGCCCTCGGTCGAGACGACGAAGGCGATGCGCCCGACCGAACGGTCGACCAGGATCGACAGATAGAGCTCACGGTCGATATCGGCGCCGTCCTCGATATAGAGGCGATTGACCTGCTTGCCGGCGGGTCCGGTCTGCTTGGTGACCAGCGTATGACCGAGCATTTCGTTGGCGTTGGCGACCACTTCCGCCGCCGACTTCGCCAGTCGAACGC
>NZ_RZSF01000166.1:0-14629 GCF_004023325.1 Mesorhizobium sp. M1A.F.Ca.ET.072.01.1.1
CGCGGGCGACGATCGACTCGCCGACGGTTTCGCCAAGGCGATCGAATCGGTCGGCGCGGTGCTGGCCGAGCATTTCCCGGTTACCGCCGGCGACACCAATGAATTGGATGACCATCTCGTCGAGATCTGACGGAACTTGCTGAAAATCTGCTCTGCCGGGGCCGGGTGAGGGTTGGTTTTCGGTGCCTCCGATGCCGCCAAGCTCATTTGTGAGAAAGCGCGGGCGCGACAGCGCGGGACTCTTTGCAGTCGGGCCAAGCGGGTTTATGATTAACAAATCATGAACACGCTGACGATCGACATCCGGAAAGCCGACCCTCGCGATGCAACAGCTATCGCGGACGTGCACCAGGAGGCATGGCGCGGCGCCTATTCCGGCATCATCCCGCATCGCACGCTGACGGCCATGATCAATCGCCGCGGCCCCGATTGGTGGGCGAACGCAATTCGCAAGGCAGCTACCGTGCTGGTGGTCGAGATCGGGGGCACGATCGCCGGCTATGCCACGATCGGCAGGAACCGCGCCCGCGAGCTCAGGCAGCAAGGCGAGATCTACGAGCTTTACCTGCGTCCGGAATATCAGGGCATCGGCCTCGGCAGCAGGCTGTTCAAGGCGGCGCGGACGCGCCTTGCCGACCACGGCCTCAGAGGCCTGGTGGTGTGGGCGCTGGAAGACAATTACAATGCGCTGGCCTTTTATGCCGGCAATGGCGGCCGCGACGTCGCCGAAGGCGTCGAAGTCTTCGAGCAGAAGGCGCTGAAGAAGGTTGCCTTCGTCTGGGAATGATGGCCGCCACTTAAAACGCGTTTGCGGTGACGTGCTTCAAGTCTTCGTTTGATACATATCGTTCGCCCAAAACCGCTGCGCAGTCTTGGGCGACATGCATTGGGTTACAATCCATCACAATCTGTGCGCTTCCATTAGCGTCCAGTGCTATTCGCCGCATTGCACCATGAAGCGCCGCCCGCTATCGATCTCACAAATCGAGAGAGGGATTTGAGCATGCGCATCGAAGCCGTACCAACGGGGAAGAATCCGCCAGAGGACATCAACGTCATCATCGAGGTGCCGATCGGCGGCGAGCCGATCAAGTACGAGATGGACAAGGAGGCCGGCACGCTGTTCGTCGACCGCTTCCTGCACACCTCGATGCGCTATCCCGGCAATTACGGCTTCGTGCCGCACACTTTGTCGGGGGACGGCGATCCGATCGACGTGCTCGTCTGCAACACGCGCGCGCTGGTGCCGGGCTGCGTCATCAATGTGCGGCCGATCGGCGTCTTGATCATGGAAGACAATGCCGGCCAGGACGAGAAGGTGATCGCGGTTCCCTCGCCGAAGCTGACGCTGCGCTACGAGAATGTCACCGAATACACGCACCTGCCGGAAATCACCCGCCAGCAGGTGCAGCACTTCTTCGAGCACTACAAGGATCTCGAGCCCGGCAAATGGGTCAAGATCGAGGGCTGGCACGATTCCAACTATGCCAAGAAGATGATCGTCGAGGCGATCGAACGGGCGAAGGCGGTCAAGTAGGTAAGCGGCAGCCAACGCCTGGGCAATGGGGCTTGGGCGAGCCCTCAACGTCGTCATCCCAGGGCGAAGCAGGAGCGCAGCTCCGTCGCGGAGACCCGGAATCCATGCCGTGAGGTCGCGCGAAGATCGTTACGGAACAGAATTACTGCACCGTGGCAACGTCTTGATGTAACGGCATGGATCCTTGGGTCTGCGCCGCGTCGCTTCGCTCCTTGCTCCGCCCAAGGATGACGAATGCGCAACCTTCGCCGTCTCGCACTCGTCGAACACCCTCTAATTTCTAGTTATCTACTCGCCCAAAGTCCGGCACGTTGCCGATCACCTCGCGCTTGTCCTTGCCGCAAGCAAAACCCTTCGCCCTTTGATCGGCGAGCTTGCGCGCCTGATCGCTGGCCTGAGGATTGCCGGTGGCGAGCACGAGGCCGATTGTGCAGCCCTCATGCTCCTCCGGCTGCGCGACCTTGGCGACGACCAGCACCTCGGTCGGCTTGTTTTCGTTTTCGGGATTGCTGATCTCGCGCCGATGAATGACGGCGAAGGGCACCGCCTTGTCGCCATTGGTTTCGATGCGCCACTCGACCTTCGCCCCAGCGGTGTTGAACCCGGAGAAACTTTCCCAGCTGGCGGTCATGTCGTCGGAGGGAAAACCGTAGTAGACGGACTCGCGCGCGTCGTCATAGCCGATCAGCACCGGATAGCCGCGATAGCCCGCGCAGGCGAGGTTCGCCCAGTCGCCGTCGCCTTCTTCCGATTGCGCGTAGGTCACGCAGTCCTTCTTCCAGTCGAGGTCGGTATAGGCGCTGGAAATGTCGCCGGCATGGGCCGAGCTACCAAGGATAGCAAAGGCAGTAAGAGCAAGCCAGGCGCGCATCCGAAGACCTCCGTTTGGCGCTTCAGCGTAGCGTTAAAACCCGCGTGAGCCTAGGAAGCTGGGTTGGCGCGAAGGGTCAATTGTCTAGGCCATCGACGCCCGGAACTGGGCAGTCGGACGGTGCGGACCACTATTTCTTCAAGCTGGCTTCAATCAGCAGATCGGCGTTACGGGCGACCGATGCCGCCGGTCCGTCGAGGCCGAACAATTGGCCGCTGATATAGGCGCCCTCGATCAGCAGCAGCAGCCCATCGCCGAGCGTGTCGGAATCACTCGCACCCATCGCGGCCGCCATGGCGCGCAGGCGCCGGCGCAATTCCTGCTTGTTGTTCTCGCTCACCACCCGCGCGGGATGGCCGTGCTCGGGATATTCGACCGCCGCATTGGTCATGCCGCAGCCGCGATAGTCCGGCCTCTGCGTGCGTTTGCCGACGCGGGTGAGGAAAGCGATGATCTGCGCGCGCGGATTGCCAGGATGCGCGTCCACCGCCTCGTCGAACCGCTGCCAGAATTCGAGGTCGTACTTGCGCAGATAGGAAGCGGCAAGTTCGTCCTTGGACGGGAAGGTCCGGTACAGGCTGGGCTTGGTGACGCCGGCGCGCCTGACGATCTCATCGACGCCGATCGCCCGGATGCCTTCGCGATAGAACAGGTCGCGCGCCACGTCGAGGATCTTGTCGGCAGCCTTCGGCGCCGGCGCCGTGCCGGCTCCGATAATCGACGCTTCAATTTTATTGTCCGTTGGCATTCAACAAACTCGCTTGACAATGTTACTGACCGGTACGTATGAATGGCACCCGTTCCACTGCAACGTACCGGTCAGTAACATGATAGCTCATTCCCGTCCCTTTGGCCAGCGCTACGCCTTCGTCGTCGTCGCAGTCATCTTCTTCTGCCTGCTGATCACCGCCGGGCTTCGTTCCGCGCCGGCGGTCATGATGCTGCCGCTGGAAGAGAGCTTCGGCTGGCGGCGCGATGTCGTCTCGCTTGCCGCCGCGGTCGGCATCTTCCTCTATGGCCTCACCGGGCCATTTGCCGCGGCGTTGATGGAGCGGATCGGGCTACGCCGCACACTGCTTGCCGCGCTGCTGATCATGTCGGGCTCCACAGCGCTCAGCCTGCTGATGACCAAGCCGTGGCATCTGCTGATCACATGGGGGATATTTTCGGGCATCGGCTCGGGCGCGGTCGCGACCGTGCTCGGCGCCACCATCGTCAATCGCTGGTTCAAGACCAATCGCGGCCTGGTGATGGGGCTGATGTCCGCCTCCAGCGCGACCGGCCTGCTGGTGTTCCTGCCGCTGCTCGCCTCGCTGGCTCAGTCGGGAGGTTGGAAGCCGGTCGCCGTTGCCATCGCCATTGCCACGGCGGCTCTCGTGCCGCTGGTCTTTCTGCTGGTGCCGGAGCGCCCGGCTTCCATCGGCCAGGTGCGTTATGGCGCCGATGCCGACGACGTGCCGCCGGTGTCGCCGGCCGCGCAAGGCAATTTCCTGGCGCATACGCTGAACACGTTGCGCCGTGCCGCGGGAACCAGGGTGTTCTGGTACCTGTTCGCCACATTCTTTGTCTGCGGTTTCACCACAAACGGCCTCGTCGGCACGCACCTCATCGCCTTTTGCGGCGACATGGGCATCGGCGAGGTGCAGGCAGCCGGGCTATTGTCGATGATGGGCATCTTCGACCTGATCGGCACGACGCTGTCCGGCTGGCTCACCGATCGTTTCGATCCGCGCAAGCTGCTTGGCGTCTATTACGCCGTGCGCGGCCTGTCGCTCATCTATCTGCCCTATTCCGGCTTCTCGGCGGTCAGCCTGATCATCTTCGCCGTGCTCTATGGACTAGACTGGATCGCCACAGTGCCGCCGACGCTCAGGCTCGCCAACGAAGCTTTCGGCGACCGCAGCGGCCCGATCGTGTTCGGCTGGATCGTCGCCGGCCACCAGGTGGGCGCCGCGGCGGCGGCGGCCTTCGGCGGCACGATGCGCGAATTGCAGGGCAATTACGAGCTTGCCTTCCTGATCG
Source organism: Mesorhizobium sp. M1A.F.Ca.ET.072.01.1.1 (assembly GCF_004023325.1). Classification (NCBI taxonomy): domain Bacteria; kingdom Pseudomonadati; phylum Pseudomonadota; class Alphaproteobacteria; order Hyphomicrobiales; family Phyllobacteriaceae; genus Mesorhizobium; species Mesorhizobium sp. M1A.F.Ca.ET.072.01.1.1. The sequence continues at coordinate 4,431 of NZ_RZSF01000166.1, forward strand.
CCGGCATGACCGGCATAGCCGCGGCCTGTATTTCGCTCTTGATCAACACGAGCAAGCCGGCTTTTGAGCCGGAACCGCAGGCGGCCTAAAGCGCGACTTCCCCTTCTCCCGCAAGGGGAGAAGGGAGAGCTGTGACCTGTTATCAAAATTTCATGGTTCCGATATGCGCCTGAAACATTGAGGCCGGAGGTTTGCGGTCCCGTTCAACGCCATCCGGAGACAGCCATGAACAAGCTCTCGTTAACCCGCCGCGCTTTCGTCACCTCGGCCAGCGCCCTTGGCCTAGTCGGCGCCTCCGGTCTCGCGTTGCCTTACTATTCGCGCGCCAATCAGCGCCCGGCCTTCACCCACGGCGTCCAGTCCGGCGATATCGACGCCACCTCCGGCGTGATCTGGACCCGCACCGACCGGCCGGCGCGCGTGATGTACGAAGTGTCGACCACCGAAAGCTTCGCCGACGCCGTCAGGCTGGCGCCGCTCGATACCTCGCCCGCCAGCGACTATACGGTGAAGCGGCTGCTCACCGACCTCGCCGCCGACCAGGACATTTTCTACCGGATGACGGCCGCCGATCTTTCCGACATCAACGCCGTCTCCGAGCCGATCGTCGGCCGTTTCCGCACCGCGCCGGCGTCGAAGCGCGACGTGCGCTTCGCGTGGTCGGGCGACACCGCCGGCCAGGGCTGGGGCATCGACGAGACCGGCATGAAGACCTACTCCACCATCGCCAAGCACACGCCTGACTTCTTCCTCCATTCCGGCGACACGATCTATGCCGACGGCGCCATGAAGGACGAGGTCGACCTGCCCGGCGGCGGCAAGTGGAAGAACGTCGTCATGATCGACGGCAAGCGCAAGGTCGCCGAAACGCTGGACGAATATCGCGACCAGTGGAAGTACAACATGATGGACAAGCACGTGCTCGAGCTTAGCGCCATCTGCCCGACCTTCTACCAGTGGGACGACCACGAGGTGGTGAACAACTGGTCGGATTCGAAGGACCTGACGGCCGACAACCGCTACACTGAAAAATCCATCCATGTGCTGACGGCCCGAGCGGCGCGCGCCTTCCATGAAATGACGACCATCCGCTACGAGCCTTCGGAACCGGGACGCGTCTATCGCAAGATCGCCCACGGGCCGCTGCTCGACGTGTTCTTCCTCGACATGCGCTCCTATCGCGGCCCGAACGGCCCCGACATGGAGGACACGCTGACGCCGAAGTCGCGCATGCTCGGCGAGCAGCAGACGCAGTGGCTGAAGCGCGAGCTGGCGAATTCCAAAGCGACCTGGAAGATCATCGCCGCCGACATGCCGCTCGGCCTCGTCGTCTGGAACGACGCGGCCAAAAAGGCCGGCGCCGAGGCGGTCAGCAACGGCGACAATGGCACGCCAAAAGGCCGCGAGCTCGAGTTCGCCGACCTGCTGCGCTACATCAAGAACGCCGGCATCACCAACACGGTGTGGCTGACCGCCGACGTCCACTATACGGCGGCGCATTACTACAATCCGGACAAGGCGCAGTTCCAGGATTTCAACCCGTTCTGGGAATTCGTCTCCGGCCCGATCCACGCCGGCACCTTCGGTCCCAACGATCTCGACATGACCTTCGGGCCCGAGCTGAAGTTCATCACGGCGCCGAGCGCCGAGCAGGGCCAGAACCTGCCGCCATCAGCGGGCCTGCAGTTCTTCGGCCTGGTCGACATTTCCGGCGCCACCGAGCAACTAACGGTGCGGCTGATGGATCGCGACGACAACGAGCTCTACAAGGTCACGCTCGATCCGGTGCGGTCGGCTTAGGGTCGGGACGAGGCACCCCCCTATTTCCTGCCGGACTGTCCGGCAGGGCACGGGGGCATGTGCCGGAGTGCTACCGTTGTCAGAAAGCCGTCCGCAATTAGTCCGGATAGCAGGTCGCGGGAATGTTCGGCCAGACGGCGGTGTCGCAGTTGGCTGCCTTCTGGCGCTGCTTGAAGGCGGCGCTGACCGGGCCGGTGACGATCGGGTCGACCCCGTCCGGGGCGTCGGCAAACATCTGCTGCGCGGTTTTGGCATCAGGGGGCGAGGGCTCGGCTTCTCTCAGGGCAGCCGCCGACTGCGCGGCGCCAGCCACGACAAGCACGCCAAGCGCTGCCCACGCGAAAACCGGACGCAATCTGGACATCTGATCGGTCATGAACATGAAATTGCCCGGCCCCTCAAAGGTTCCGCGTTGGTTAACAGAATCATTTCACACCAAGACGTTTAAGAATCAGTGACCATTTATTTGGGGCGGGGCCTCCCCTTTCGCAATTGCGAAAAACCTTGTATGAGCCGCGCAACCGAAAAAGGCGGCGCTTTTGGCCTGCTGCCTGCAACGCTCCCGAGACCAGACAATGAACCTCCGCAATATCGCGATCATCGCGCATGTCGACCATGGGAAAACCACGCTCGTCGACCAACTCCTGAAACAGTCCGGCGCTTTCCGCGAAAACCAGCGCGTCGCCGAGCGCGCCATGGACTCCAACGACCTCGAAAAAGAACGCGGCATCACCATCCTGGCCAAGGCGACCTCGGTCGACTGGAAGGGCACCCGCATCAACATCGTCGACACGCCCGGACACGCCGACTTCGGCGGCGAGGTCGAGCGCATCCTGTCGATGGTGGATTCGGCGATCGTGCTCGTCGACGCCGCCGAAGGGCCGATGCCGCAGACCAAGTTCGTCGTCGGCAAGGCGCTGAAGGTAGGTCTGCGGCCGATCGTCGTCATCAACAAGATCGACCGCCCGGACGCTCGTCACATCGAGGTGGTCAACGAGGTGTTCGACCTGTTCGCGGCGCTCGATGCGACCGACGAGCAGCTCGACTTCCCGATCCTCTACGGCTCGGGCCGCGACGGCTGGGTGTCGGAAAATCCGGAAGGCCCGAAGGACCAGGGCCTTGCGCCACTGTTCGATCTCGTCGTCAAGCATGTGCCGGCGCCGACGGTGCATCCCGGTCCGTTCCGCATGATCGGCACCATCCTCGAGGCCAATCCGTTCCTCGGCCGCATCATCACCGGCCGCATCGAGTCGGGCTCGCTGAAGCCAAACCAGGCGGTCAAGGTGCTGCACCATGACGGCACGCAGATCGAGACCGGACGAATCTCGAAAATCCTCGCCTTCCGTGGCCTCGAGCGCCAGCCGATCGAGGAAGCCCAGGCGGGCGACATCGTCGCCATCGCCGGCCTGTCGAAGGGCACCGTCGCCGACACCTTCTGCGATCCGAGCGTGAGCGAGCCGCTGCATGCGCAGCCGATCGACCCGCCGACGGTGACCATGTCCTTCCTCGTCAACGACAGTCCGCTTGCCGGTACCGAGGGCGACAAGGTGACCAGCCGCGTCATTCGCGACCGGCTGCTGCGCGAGGCCGAAGGCAATGTGGCGCTCAAGATCGAGGAATCGCCGGAGAAGGATTCCTTCTTCGTCTCCGGTCGAGGCGAGTTGCAGCTTGCCGTGCTGATCGAGACGATGCGCCGCGAAGGCTTCGAGATCGCCGTGTCGCGCCCGCGGGTCGTCATGCAGAAGGGCGATGACGGCCAGTTGCTGGAGCCGGTCGAGGAAGTCGTCATCGACGTCGACGAGGAGCACGCCGGCGTGGTCGTGCAGAAGATGTCGGAACGCAAGGCCGAGATGGTCGAGCTGCGCCCCTCCGGCGGCAACCGCCAGCGCCTTGTCTTCCACGCGCCGACCCGCGGCCTGATCGGCTATCAGTCGGAACTGTTGACCGACACGCGCGGCACCGCCGTGATGAACCGGCTGTTTCATGCCTACGAGCCGTACAAGGGCGAGCTGCCCGGCCGCACCAATGGCGTGCTGATCTCCAACGAACAGGGTGAGTCGGTCGCCTATGCGATGTGGAACCTGGAGGACCGCGGCCCGATGATCATCGATCCGGGCGTCAAGGTCTACCAGGGCATGATCATCGGCATCCATTCCCGCGACAACGACCTGGAAGTGAACGTGCTGAAGGGCAAGAAGCTCACCAACATCCGCGCCGCCGGCAAGGACGAGGCGGTGAAGCTGACGCCGCCGGTCCGCATGACGCTGGAACGCGCGCTGGCCTGGATCCAGGACGACGAGCTGGTCGAGGTGACGCCGAAGACCATTCGGCTCAGGAAGCTCTATCTCGACCCGAACGAGCGCAAGCGCTTCGAGAAGTCGGCCAAGGTGATGGGCGCGGCGTAGGGTTTTAGCCCAGGCAGTTACTCAAGGGAGGGGGCATCGCTCCCTCTCTTTTCACTTCATGCACATGCGGCCGAAACGACAGCGTCACGGCCGCTCTCGCCGGAGAGGTCGACGCGTACCACCATGCCGTCGCGCACCGGCCTGCGCAGGGCTTTGGCGCCGCACGGTTCGATGGCGAGCAACCGCCGCGCCTCCCAGGCCTGCAGCCTCGACCGGGAGATGCCGAGCTCGCCGGCGAGCAAGCGGTCAAGCCGCAAGGGCGTTGCGGCATCGAGCCGAAGCTCAAGCCAAAGCGCCGTCGCGCCTTCCGGCCTGCCATCCAGCGGCTCCTTTCGCACCGTGACTTCGGGAGATTCTTCGATCCGCCCGACCCGATTTCTGAGCGCCACGGCATCAAAGCCATAGTGTCGGACCAGCGTCGGATCGTTGCGCTCCAGTGCAGCCAGCAGCGCCGGTGCGATGTCGCGACGGTTGCATCGCTCAAAAATGGTGCGGTTCCAGGAATTGTTGCAGTCGGTGCAGCGATAGATCAGCCAGGCATCGATGCGCTTGCCGTTGGCGTTGACGCGGAACTTTCCGCTGCATTGATAAGGTTTGACGCCGCCGCAGCGATTGCAGTTGATGAGAGGTCGAGGCGCGACCGCGGGCGCGATCACCCAGCGAATGCGCAAAGTTCGAGACATGCCGATAGGCCCTTCCCGTCGGGAAGTCCGTCAGCGCGGCAATGTCAGAGATGCCCATGCGGGCACGGTGTGGCGAAAGGCTGTAGCGGATGAAAATCAGGCGCCCGCGCGATTGCGCGACGGCGGCTCAGCAATGCCAAACCGGTCTCGCGCCGCCGCCTGAAGAACACATGAAATGAATGCAGGTGCCGCCAAAGCGCGCCTGCGGTGCTTTCGGGAGTAGACGAGACCGGCGGTTACTGAGGCAAAGTGAAACTCGAAATCGGAAAAGGATCGGCTCTTCTAGCCGTGCGACGGCGGGCGGGCAAGAGTATGCCGCCCGCCGTGTTTCACTGTGACGACCTTCGGGCGCTTTGGCGCTACATCATCTCGATGATCGGCGCGACCTCGACGCTGAAGGCCGGGTTCATCAGGATCGGACAATCCCTGGCCTTGGCGACGGCATCGTCGATATCCTTCGCTTCGACGATCGTGTAGCCGGCGGTTGGATTGCTGCCGCCATTGTTCTCGACCACGCCGCCGGGCAGCACCGTTCTCGACATGCCGACAGGATTGCCGCCGTCGATCACGGCCGAACCCAGCTTGTCGTACCAGCCGGTCCAGGCATCCATCGCAGCTTTGCGCTCGGCCTCCTCGGTCGGCATCTTGCCGGAGCCGTGATAGACATAGAGAAATTTCGCCATGTTCTCCTCCCTTTTCGGCAGCGTCGAGCCGGTATGCGGCAGCGCCGCCTGGCGGTATGCGGCTACGCCGCAATCCGATATGCGGCTACGCCGCAATCGTTGAAATGCGGGCTAGCCGCAATCATCGATATGCGGGCTAGCCGCAATCGTTGATCATCGACCCAAACCGCGGGGCGGGCAACGAGAAATTCGACGTTGCTAATGTGAGGCCGGTGAGCCTCACCTTGCCATGGCGTGGTATTCGGGGTTCGGTCGCATGTCGACCGCAGCGGCCACCCGGTTCGACATGTTGAAGAAGGCGGCAGTCGAGGCGATGTCCCAGACGTCGCGATCACTGAAGCCCACCTGTCGCAACGCGGCGCGGTCGCCCTCGACGATCTTGGCCGGCTCCTCCGTCAGCTTGACCGCGAATTCCAGCATCGCCGTCTCCCTTTCGGGCAAGCCGGCGGCGCGGAAATTCATCACCATCATCTCGCCAAGAGCGGGCTCACCGGAAAGCTGGCGCACCGCCGCGCCATGCGCGGTCAGGCAGTAGTAGCACTGGTTGATCGAGGAAACGGCGACCGCGATCATCTCGCGCTCCAGCTTCGACAGGCCGGACTCGCCCAGCATCAGCTCGTTGTACATGTCGGTGAAGGCGCGCAGCTTCTTCTCGTCGAAGGCGTAGGCCAGAAGCACGTTGGGCACGAGGCCGAGCTTTTCCTCGCATTTGGCGAAATAAGCCTTCGTCGCTTCGCTCAGCTCCGCCCGGGCCAGGTCGAGCGCCGTAATCCTGTCGGTCATATCCGTTCTCCTCGCAGGGTGAGCGTCGGTTCGATTTTCTTAAAGCGTCGTCAAACCTTTGTCGCCAAATAGCGCTCATCTGCTACCATAGACCCAAAAGCATGTGACGGGAGGGACTTCACATCATGGCAAGCCTGAAAACCGCGAGCCAGCCGAAAAAGACCAGCACGGCAAAAGGAGGCGCGGCAAGGGCAGGCGAAAAGCCCGGCAGGCTCGCCGACTATCTCCTCGCCCGCACGCCGGCCGAAGACATCGCCGCCTATGACGTCGCCGACCTCGAACGCGCCGCCGATCTCGCCGGCCGGGCGGTCGCCAGGCACAGAAAGGGCGATTGCATCATTGCCATAGACGTGGATTCCGGCGTGACGCGCCAGGGCCGGCCGATGACGGTCATCACCGTCGTCAACGACAACATGCCGTTCCTGTTCGATTCCATCCTCGGCGAGATCACCGAGAGCGCCGGCGAGCCGCTTTTGGTCACCCATCCCGTCATCGTCGTCCGGCACGGCAAGAGCGGCATCGAGGAGATCCTCGGTGACGGCGGCTCCGTCAAGGGCGAAACCAGCCATGACCGGCTGAGCGTCGTCCACGTCCATATCGGCCGCCTTTCGGCCGATCAGGCCGAAGCCCTGGCCGGCCGCCTGAAGAAGCTGCTGGACCAGGTGCGCGCCGCCGTCGCCGATTGGAAGCCGATGCTTGCCCGGCTCGATCAGGCCATCTCGGAATTCCGCTACGCGCCGGTGCCGCTCGACAAGGCGCATGTCACCGAGGCGATCGCCTTCCTCGAATGGCTGCGAGACGACAATTTCACCTTCCTTGGCATGCGCGAGTTCAACTACACCGGCGGCGAGAAGAGCGGCATGCTGGAGCGCGCCGACAAACCCGGCCTCGGCATCCTCGCGGATCCCGACGTCCTGGTTCTCAGGCGCGGCACCGAGGCGGTGTCGACAACGCCGGAGATCCGCGCCTTCCTGCATGGGCCGGAACCGCTGATCGTCACCAAGGCCAATGCCAAGTCCCTGGTGCACCGGCGCATCTATCTCGACTATATCGGGGTCAAAACCTACACCGCCAAGGGCGTGCTTTCAGGCGAGCTGCGCATCGTCGGCCTGTTCACCTCGACCGCCTACACGCGTTCGGTGATGAAGATCCCCTATCTGCGCTCGAAGGCCGAGACGGTCATCGCCAAGTCCGGCTTCAATCCACATGACCATTCCGGCAAGGCGCTGATCAACGTGCTGGAGAGCTATCCGCGCGACGAGCTGTTCCAGGTTCCGGTGCCGATCCTCAGGAAGCACGCCGAAGCCATCCTGGGGCTGATCGAACGGCCGCGCGTCAGGGCGCTGGTGCGGGTCGACCAGTTCGACCGGTTCGTCTCGATTCTCGTCTTCGTGCCGCGCGACCGCTACGACAGCGTCGTGCGCGAGAAGATCGGCACCTACCTGAAGACGGTATTTCAGGGCCGGCTGTCGGCATATTATCCGGCCTTCCCGGAAGGCGGGCTGGCGCGTGTGCATTTCATCATCGGCCGTTCCGGCGGCAAGACGCCAAAGGTCGAGCCAGCAACGATCGAGGCAGCGATCCGCGACATCGTGCGCACCTGGGACGATGCGCTGCGCGAAGCAGTGTCGGAATCCGGCGCGGATGCAACGCTCACGGCCATTGCCTCGCGCTTTTCGGAAAGCTATCGCGATTCGTTCTCGCCGGCCGTGGCGCTGGCCGACGCAGGTCGCATCGCCAGGATCGATGCGGCCAATCCGATCGCCATCGACTATTACCGCCATGCCGACCAGAAGCCGCACCAGGCGGCGCTGAAGATCTATCACCACGGCAGTCCGGTGGCGCTGTCGCGGCGCGTGCCGGTGCTGGAGAATATCGGCTTCCGCGTCATCAGCGAGCGCACCTTCGAGGTCGGCGACGAAGCCTCCGGCATGGTGTTCATCCACGACATGGAGCTGGAGAACAGCTACGGCAAGCCGATCGACCTCGGCGACGGCGCGCTGTTCGAGGATGCCTTCCTGTCGGTCTGGCGCGGCGACGTCGACAACGACGGCTATAACGGCCTTGCCCAGACCGCGGGTCTCTGGTCGGGCGAAATCACGATCCTGCGCGCCTACGGCCGCTATTTGCAGCAGGCCGGTATCCCGCAGAGCCAGGATTTCATCGCCGCCGCGCTCAACCGCTATCCGGAGATCGCGCGCGGCCTGCATCAGCTGTTCGTTGCCCGCCTTGGCCCGGCGGCCGAGACCGAGGGCGTGGTCGCCGCCAAGCACCTCAAGGCCAAGATCAAGGACGCGCTGGAAGAGGTGCCCAACATCGACGACGACACCATCATCCGTCGTTACCTCAACCTGATCGAAGCCTCGCTGCGCACCAATCATTTCGTTACCGATACGAAAGACAAAGGACAGTCGCTGGCGATCAAGCTGGATTCGCAGGCGGTCGACGGATTGCCGGCGCCGCGGCCCTGGCGCGAGATCTTCGTCTACGGCTCGGAGGTCGAGGGCGTGCACCTGCGCTTCGGCCCGGTGGCGCGTGGCGGCCTGCGCTGGTCTGACCGCGCCCAGGACTACCGCACCGAGGTACTGGGTCTGGTCAAGGCGCAGCAGGTCAAGAACGCGGTCATCGTGCCGGTCGGCGCGAAGGGCGGCTTCTATCCGAAGAAACTGCCGATGAGCGCCGGCCGCGACGCGATCTTCGAGGCCGGCACTTCGGCCTACAAGAATTTCGTCTCCAGCCTGCTTTCGATCACCGACAATATCGGTGTCGACGGCATCATTCCGCCGGCCGGCGTGGTGCGGCGCGACCAGGACGATCCCTATTTCGTCGTTGCCGCCGACAAGGGCACGGCGACCTTCTCCGATACGGCCAACGCCATTTCCGAGACGCACAATTTCTGGCTGGACGACGCCTTCGCCAGCGGCGGCTCGGCCGGCTACGACCACAAGAAGATGGGCATCACCGCCAAGGGCGCCTGGGAAGCGGTGAAGCGGCATTTCCGCGAAATGAACCGCGACATCCAGACCGAGCCCTTCACGGTCGTCGGTGTCGGCGATATGTCGGGCGACGTGTTTGGCAACGGCATGCTCCTGTCATCGGCGACCAAGCTGATCGCCGCCTTCGACCACCGCGACATCTTCATCGATCCCGACCCGGACATGGCGGCCTCGCTGGCCGAGCGCCAGCGCATATTCGCGCTGCCGCGCTCGTCGTGGCAGGACTATGACAAGTCAAAGCTGTCGGAAGGCGGCGTCATCGTCTCGCGCAGCCTGAAGGCGATAACGCTGCCGCCAGCGGCGGCCGCCGCGATCGGCCTCGCCAAGACCACGGCAACGCCGGTCGAGATCATGAACGCCATCCTCAAGGCGCCCGTGGATCTTTTGTGGTTCGGCGGCATCGGCACCTATGTCCGGGGCTCCGGCGAGACCAATGCCGATGTCGGCGACCGCGCCAACGACGCCATCCGCGTCACCGCGCTCGACGTGCGCGCCAAGGTCATCGGCGAGGGCGCCAATCTCGGCGTCACGCAGCGGGCGCGCATCGAGTTCGGCATGAAGGGCGGCCGCTGCAATTCCGACGCCATCGACAATTCGGGCGGCGTCAACTGCTCGGACGTCGAGGTCAACATCAAGATCGCGCTGGCGTCGGCCATGCGCAAAGGCTCGCTGGCGCGGCCGGCGCGCAACAAGCTGCTTGCCGAGATGACCGACGAGGTGAGCACGCTGGTGCTTTCCAACAACTACCAGCAGACGCTGGCGCTGTCGCTGGCGCGCAAGCGCGGGCTGGCCGACATCGCGCACCAGGCGCGCTTCATGACGGCGCTCGAAGCGCGCGGCCTGCTCGAC
>NZ_RZSF01000167.1:0-14612 GCF_004023325.1 Mesorhizobium sp. M1A.F.Ca.ET.072.01.1.1
GTAGTTCATGTCGAGATTGATCTGACCGTCGACATGCGCGTCGGGCAGCCCTTTCACCACGTCGGCGGGCATTTCGGCCTTGGCCTTGGTGTTGATCGGCGCGTAGCCGCTTGCCTCGGCGAATTTCGCCTGGCCGGTCGGGCTGGTCGCGGCGGCGAGGAACTTCATCGCGCTGTCCTTGTTCTTGGCGCCCTTCGGCACGACGAGAACGTCAGCGGCGGTGAGGTTCTGGTTCCAGGAGACGCCGACATCGGCGCCGTCCTTCTCGAGCGCAAAGACACGGCCGTTCCAGAGCTGCCCGAAGGCAGCCTCGCCCGAAGCGATGAGCTGCTGCGACTCCGCGCCGCCGCCCCACCAGACGATATCCGACTTGATCGTGTCGAGCTTCTTGAAAGCGCGCTCGAGATCGAGCGGATAGAGCTTGTCCGCCGGCACGCCGTCGGCGAGCAGCGCGATCTCGATCACGCCCGGCGCCGACCATTTGTAGAAGGTCCGTTTGCCGGGAAACTTCTTGGTGTCGAACATGTCGGCCCAGCTTGTCGGTTCACCCGAAACGGCGCCCTTGTTCCAGGCCAGCACGAAGGAATAGTAGAAGCTGCCGACGGCGTGCTCGTTGCTGAAGCGCGGGTCGAGATCGGCCTTCGGCACGGCGGCGAAGTCGATCGGCTCGAGCAGCCCGTCCTTGGCGGCCTTGATGGCGAAATCCATTTCCACGTCGACCACGTCCCAGGTGACGTTCTTGGCGTCGACCATGGCCTTCAGCTTGCCGTAGTCGGTCGGGCCGTCCTGCAGCACCTTGATGCCGGAGCTCGCCGCGAACGGCTCGGCCCAGGACTTGGTCTGCGCTTCCTGCGTGGTGCCGCCCCAGCTGGTGAATACCATTTCGTCGGCCTTGGCGGCGGTTGCCGATAGCAGTCCGGCGAGCACGCCGGCTAAGATCAGTCTCATGTCATTCTCCTCTGATTTCTCTGTTCCGTTTCTTGTTCTTGTCGCTGCACCCTCGGCATGCGTTCTCAGCGCATGACGAAGGGATCGGGAATCGGCTCGTCCGAGGTCTTGATCCAGACCGATTTCGAGCGCGTGTAGTCGCGGATGGCGTCGAGCCCGCCTTCGCGGCCAAGACCCGACAACCCGTAGCCGCCGAAGGGAACGAGCGGCGACACGGCGCGATAGGTGTTGACCCAGACGACGCCGGCACGGATGTCGCGCGCCATGCGGTGCGCCTTGCCGAGATTCGAGGTGAAGACGCCGGAGGCGAGACCGAAGGGCGTGTCGTTGGCTAGAGCCAATGCCTCGGCCTCGGTGTCGAAGGCGAGCACGCTCAACACCGGCCCGAACAATTCCTCGCGCACGCAGGGCAGGTTGCTATCACCGGCATCGACAATCGTCGGTGCATAGTAGAAGCCAGCGCCGGCGTCGGGGCGTCTGCCGCCGGTGACCAGCGCGCCGCCGGCGGCGAGGCTTTCGGCGACGATCGTCTCGATCCGGTCGCGTTGGCGCTGGGTGGCTAAAGGACCCATCTCGGTGGCCGGATCCTGAGGATCGCCGATGCGGATCGCCTCGGCCTTGCGCTTCAACCGGCCGAGGAATTCTTGTCTTACGGTACGCTCGATGAGCAGACGCGAGCCGGCGACGCAGCTCTGTCCGGTCGCCGCAAAGATGCCGGCGACGACCGCATTGGCGGCGCTGTCGAGGTCGGCGTCGGCAAAGACGACGACCGGGCTCTTGCCGCCGAGCTCGAGCGTCGTGTGCGCGAGGTTTTCCGCCGTGTTCCTGACGATGGCGCGCGCCGTGGCCGGGCCGCCGGTGAAAGCGACGCGCGAGACCAGCGGATGACTGGTCAGGCGCCGTCCGCACTCCTGGCCGAAGCCCGTGAGGATGTTGACGGCGCCGGCCGGAAAGCCGGCTTCGCTGACCAACTCGGCGAAGGCGAGCAGCGGCGCCGGGCCGTCTTCTGAGGCCTTGAGCGCCACCGTGCAGCCCGCGGCAAGCGCCGGGCCGAGCTTGACCGCCGAGAGGAAGAGCTGCGAATTCCACGGCACCACCGCGGCGACGACGCCGATCGGCTCGCGGCGGATGGTGACGTCGAGATCGGCCTTGTCGATCGGCACATGCGTGCCTTCGTGCTTGTCGGCAAGTCCGCCATAGTAGCGGTAATAGTCGCCGACATAGGCGATCTGGGCGCGCGTCTCGCGGATGATCTTGCCGGTGTCGCGCGTCTCCAGCTCGGCCAGGCGGCCCGCATTGGCGGCCACGAGGTCGCCGAGCCTGACCAGCAGCTTGCCCCGCGCGGTTGCTGTCATCGACGCCCAAGGGCCGGTGCGCAGCGCACGATGCGCGGCCTCGACGGCGCGGTCGACATCGGCTTCGGTTGCAGCCGGCATCTTCGCCCACGGCGCGCCGGTCGACGGATCGACGCTGTCGAAGCTGGCCGACGGCTCGTCGAAGCGGCCGTCGATGAAGTTCCTGAATGCGGCGTCGGTCATGGCCTTGCCCGTTCGTTCGCGATCAGATGAAGGCCGGCATCACCCGGTCGATGAACAATTGCAGCGATTTCTTCTTGCGTTCGTGCGAAAGGCCGCTGTCGATCCAGATCGAGTACTGGTCGAAGCCGAGCGTCTCATAGGCTTTCAGTCGCGCGACCACCTCGTGCGCCTCGCCGATCACCAGGTTCTGGCGCATCTTGTCCGGCGCGTATTGCGGCATGGCCGCGACCTCTTCGGCGCTCAGCGGTTCCAAAATGCCCTGGTGCACCGGCTTCTTGTTCTGGAACCAGGCGCCGAACTGGCAGTAGAAATTCGACAGATCCTGGCTCAGCCGATCGGCATCGGCGGCGTCGTCGGCGACGAACGTGTGCATCAAGAGCATGATTTCCGGACGCGGGATTTCGGGATGTGCGGCGCAGGCGTCGTTGAAGCGCTGCGTCAGGCTCGCAACCTCATCGTCGCCGGACGCCAGTGGCGTCACTTGGACCTTGCACCCGTTGGCGACAGCGAAGTCGTGCGAGTTCGGATCGCGCGCCGCCACCCAGATCGGCGGGTAGGGTTTTTGCAGGGGCTTGGGAGAGGAGGTGGTTGGCGGGAACTGCCAGAATTCGCCGCAGTGCTCGTAGTCGCCGTCCCAGAGACCCCGGATCGCCGGAATGATCTCGCGCATGCGCTGCCCGGCACCCCAGGCATCGAGCCCGGGGAAGACGCGCTGATATTCGTAGCTGTAGGCGCCGCGGGCGATGCCGATGTCGAGCCGGCCGCCGATAATCACGTCGGTCATCGCCGCCTCGCCGGCAAGCTTGATCGGGTGCCAGAAGGGCGCGATGATGGTTCCGGTGCCGAGGCGGATGCGGCTGGTCTTGGCCGCAAGATAGGCGATGTTGATGAACGGATTGGGCGAGATGGTGAACTCCATCCCGTGATGCTCGCCGATCCAGGCGGTCTCGAAGCCCGCCTGTTCCGCCAGCAGGACCAGCTCACCCAGCTCGCGCAACAACTCCGAATGCGGCTTGGCGAGATCCGAGCGTTCCATATGCACGAAGAGCGAGAACTTCATCCCTGGTCACCTGTATTGAGGGCGGCGGTCCTGGCGAGCGGCCTTACCTCGCCTTCGACCTCGTTGCCGACATAGACGCCGAATGCGTCTTCAGTGCATTCGCGCACATAGCGGGTGAGCATCGAGCGGATGGCCGGATCGGCGATCTTCAAGCCGTCGATCGCGTCGATGTCGATCAGCCGGATGCCGCGATCGCTGGAAGCCGGCACGTCGAAGGTACCGCGATAGTAAACATGGGTGCGCGAGGGATTGCCCGCGTCGTCCCATACGGCGAAGAGGAAGCCGAGCTGGGCCTCGATGGCCTTTGCGGCCAGAAGCCCGTTGAGGCTCTTGCCGTCGCTTGCCGAGCCCAGCCCCCGGCCGCGCGGCAGTTCGAGGAAGCCGTCTGGCGTTTCCAGGAACAGGATACGGCCGCCGTTTTCGAGGATGGCGCCGACATCGGTGCCGGGCTGGGCGGCGGCCAGCGCCTCCTGACTGAGCCCGGGCGTGATGTAGGCGCCGCGGCAATAGCCGAGAGGCTGCGAGGTATTGTGCTGGAAGTCGCGGACGCGGCCGATCAGGATCGAATGGTCGCCCGCCTCGACCAACCGCTCCATATCGCAGTCGAAGGTTGCGACCGAGCCGTCGAGAACCGGACTGCCGGTCTTCCCCGGGCGCCAGTCGACCGACGCGAACTTATCCGCTGCCTTCGAGGCGAAGATGCCGGAGGCCGCTTTCTGGGTCTCGTTCAAAATGTTGATGGCGAAGCTCTTCGATGTCGCGAACACCGGATGACCGAGCGCCTTGTGGGCGATGCAGACCAGCACCAGCGGCGGATCAAGCGACACCGATGTGAACGAGTTGGCGGTGAAGCCGCGCGGCTCGCCTTCCGCGCCGATCGTGGTGACGATGGTGACGCCGGTCAGGAAGGAGCCGAGCGCACGCCGGAACTCGCCGCTGTCGAAGCTGGCGTCCGCTGCTGCTCCTTGCTCCAGGCTTTCACCTTCGTTCAGGAACTCGGCGATGCATCGTGAGGTGAGATCCGGTGCCGCCACCGCCATCATGTGCCTTTGGCCGGCGAGAACGGTGCAGCGGCCATGCGGCGCGAGCCTAGCCATGGCGGCCGACATTGCCGGCGAGGAGTTCTTGTCCTCGGAGCCGGTGATGAACAGGGCAGGCATGGCCAGGGTCTGCAGGCGCTCGGCGTGGTCGCCGTCGGCACGGGCGAACAGGCGATAGGTGCGGGCGTAGCCTTCGGGATCGACCTCGCTCAACGCTGCCGCCGCCGTCCCGGCCGCCGCCGTCAGCTCGGCCGGAACCGGATCGCCGAACCAGCGGGCGATGGTCTGGGCGACCCCCGCCGCATCGCCGTGGCCGGTGAGCGCCGCCGCGCGCTCGAGCACGGCTTGGGCCAGATCAGGCGGACGACGGAACACGGCGTTGAGCGACACGACACGGCGGATGCGCTCCGGCGCTAGCAGCGCGAGTTCCTGCGCGACCAAAGCCCCCATCGAGTGACCGACGACGGACACCTTGTCGAGGCCGAGATGATCGAGCAGCCGGATCGCCTGCGCGGCATAGTCGGCGAGTTCCGGCTCCTGCGGCGGCAGCGGCGAGCGGCCGTGGCCAAGCATGTCGATGGCGATCAGGTCGAAGCGGTCGACCATCCGCTCGATCTGCGGCTGCCAGATCGTCGCGTTCATGCCGACGCCGTGGATGAACAGCACCGGCGCGCCCGATCCGGCGCGGATAAAGCCGGTTCCGTTGGGCGCGGCTGCCCGGGTCCATCGAGGTGCGACGGCGTCAGCCATGCAGGTCGCCCACTTCCTTGAGGTCCTGATAGCGGTCGCCGATGCGATGGTGAGGACGGCCGCCGATCGAAGCACCGAGCGCCACGACCAACTCGTCCGGCGCCGGTGCGTCGCCGATCTGGAAATGCACGGTCAGATAGTGCGAGCGGCGGCCCTCGTCATTCTTGTCCATCAGCGGAATCATGATCGGTGTGTTCGGCCCACCACGCAGATTGGTGAAGGCGAGATAGGTCTTGGCGGCGACGGCGCGGCGATAATGATTGCCGAAATGCAGTGTGTGGATCAGCGCCGAGGCATGCTCGATCTCGCCCGACGTGCCGCAGATCGCGGCCTTGCCGTAGCCCTCGATCGCCTCGGCCGAGCCGGCGGCGGCAACGATCTCGCGGGTCAGGGTTTCTCCAAGCACCGGCGCAAGGGCGCGGATCTCGGGCGAAAGATCCTCGATGAAGCCGCGACCCGCCCAGGGGTTCGTCAGCACGGCGGCGACGCCGATCAGGCGCAGCGGCTTGGATGCTGCCTTGCCGCCTTCGATCAGCGTGTTCTCGCTGTAAGTGACGATCTTGCGAATGGCCGGCTGCATGGAAACCTCTGTCAGGTGGCGCTCGAGAAAACGCCAACTTCTCTGTCGTCTTATGGTATACCATAGTATGGAGCACCAAATACCTTGTCAACCGGCTATGGAATCTGTTTTCGTGGCGGCCAAGGGAGCAGAGACATGCAGGACGACACGCTTCGCATCGATCGCAGCGCCAAGACCTTGAGAACATTGGCCCTTGAGCGCATGCGCGGGGCCATAATGGATTTTCATTTCCAGCCCGGCGAAAGGCTGGTCGAGCGGCCGCTTTGCGACCAGCTCGGCGTCAGCCGATCGGTTGTGCGCGAGGTCCTGCGGCAGCTGGAGGCTGAAGGCCTTGTGCAGATGATCCCCGGGCATGGTCCGGCTGTGGCCAAACCGGATATCGGCCGCACCGACGAGATCTATGAGCTCAGGGCTTTGCTCGAGGGCATCGCGGCGCGCGCCTGCGCGCAATCGGCCACCAATGGCCAACTGGCCGTACTGGAGCACGCCCTCGGCGAGCTCTTCGAGGCCTGGGCCTCGGGCAAGCCGCCGGCAGTGATGCGCGCGACGACGAAGTTCTACGAAGCGCTTTTCGAGGCTGCGGACAAGCGTGTCGCCTGGGAGATCGTCAGCGGGTTGAATGTGCGCATCAACCAGCTGCGTTCGATGACGATCGCCTCGGCAAACCGTCGCGAGCCGGCGATCGCCGAGATGAACGCGATTATGGATGCGATCCGGGCGCGTAAGCCGCAGGAGGCGGAAGCCGCGGCACGGCGCCACGTCGAATCCGCCTGGAAGATCGCCCGGGACAAACTGCGCCTCGACCCTCTCTAAAGCGCGTCGCGCTGGAACGGATTCAGGCGACGCGCTTTCGCACAAATCCCGCCATGCCGAATTCCGGTTCTATCCTATTGGGGACCACTTAGGGGAAGACGGTCAGGCGAGCTCCGCCACAGCTCCTATCCGACGGTAAATGAAGGGTTCGCCCGCCGCACTGTCTGCCGCGGCGCGCCGCGTTTCATCGGTGAGCATGCCCACCCGGGCATGGATCGGCGATTTGATGCAGACCGGATCCGTTGCGGCGGCATCGCCGGCAATCGCCATCGCTTGACATCTGCAGCCGCCCCAATCGATCTCGCGCCGCTCGCAGCTTCGGCACGGCTCCAGCATCCATTCGGTACCGCGAAAGGCATTGAATGCCGGTGAATCGGTCCAGATCTCGGCCAGCGAGCGCTCTCCGAAACGCTCGAAGCGGAGCGCAGGAATGGTCTGCGCGGCATGGCATGGCAGCACCGTGCCGTCGGGCGTCACCATGAAGGCGTCGCGCGCCCAGCCGCCCATGCACGGCTTGGGATAGACGGCGAAATAGTCCGGCGGGACGAAATCGATGTTGATGACGCCGGCAAGCCGTGCTTGCGCCGCCGCGACGATCTCCGCCTGCCGTTCGACCGCGGCGCGTTCGGGCATCAGCGTATTGCGATTGGCCAGCGCCCAGCCGGCATACTGCACATTGGCGATCTCGAGCCGCTCGGCGTCCAGCGAAAGAGCCAGGTCGATGAATTCCGGCACTTCCTCGATGTTGTGGCGATGGATCGGCGCATTGATGGTGAGCGGCAACCCGGCCGCGCGGGCGCGGCGTGCCGTCTCCAGCTTCTTTTCGTGGCTGCCGCTGTGGTTGCCGATACGGTCGGTCGTCGCCGGGCGGGCGCCCTGGAAGCTCAGCTGCAGGTGGTCGAGCCCGGCTTCGGCAAAGGCCGCGATCCGGCCCTCGGCAATGTTGATGCCGGCGGTGATGAGGTTGGTGTAGACACCGCGCGCCGAAAGCCCGGCGATCAATTGCTCGAGATCGCGGCGCAGCGTCGGCTCGCCGCCGGACAGATGCACCTGCAGAACGCCGAGATCGGCGGCCTGCGAGAAAAGATCGAGCCAGGTCTGGGTGTCGAGCTCACGATTGGCCTTGAGCAATTCGAGCGGATTGGAGCAATAAGGGCACTGCAGCGGGCAGCGATGCGTCAGTTCCGCCAGCATGCCGATCGGAGGCAGAAGCGGCTCGCTCATAGCTTCACCAGCAGCTTGTCCGACCATTCCTGCAGGAAGGCGATGACATCGGCCGCTACGGCCTCCTGTTCAGCATCGTAATCGGCCGCAAGACCAGCGATGATGTAGCCGACGGTGGACCGCCCGTCGCAGCGGCGCAATATGTCGAGACTGATATCGTTCGGCCAGAATACCCTCTCCGGCGAAAGCACGGCGAAGGCCTGCCGCACGGGGTCGTATTGTATACGCACGTGCCTCGGCAGCGATGGCATCGATTGCAAGGAGACGATGGCTCTCTCGCGCAGCGCCATCATCGGGTTGCCTCCGGCTGGAAGGCGCCCGGAGGGACGTTTCCCGGCGCGCCATAGGCATGTTGAAGCGCATCGAGCATGGCCCACAATATATCGCATTTGAACACCAGCGCATCGATCGCCTGCTGCTGGCGCTCGGCCGTGTCGGCGTGGCCCAGCACATAGGCGAGGGCGAAGTCGGCGTCGCGCGTTGCCTGTTCCGGCCGCCGGCTGAAATAGGCCAGCGTGTCCTCGGTGATGTAGTCGTATTTGGCCAGCATCGCCGGCACTCGCTCGCCGATGATGATCGGCGAGAACATCTCGGTCAGCGACGATGCCACCGCCTCGAGCAGCGTGCGGTTCGTGCAGAAGGAAAGATAGGCGCCGACGGCGAAGCGGGTCGCCGGCAGCGCCAGCCTTTCGCTCTTGACGGCTTCGGCATCGAGCCCGAGCGAGGTCGCCAGATGCAGCCAGCGCGCGATGCCGCCGCTCCAGCCGTCCTCGCCGTCGTGATCCTCGATGCGTTTGCGCCAGGCGGCGCGAAACGCCGGATCCTCGGCATGTGCCAGGATCACGGCGTCCTTGCGCGGAATGACGGCCTGGTAGCAGTAGCGGTTTAGTGCCCAGGCCTGCATTTCGGCCTTCGTCAGCACGCCACTGGTCATCCTGTGATGAAAGGGATGGCGGTTGTGATAACGCTCGGCGCCGACCTGCCGCAGCACGGCCTCGAGCTCGCTCTTGGACAGACCATGTCGCGCCGCGTCGTGGAAGTCGCTCAAAGTTCGATCTCCATTCCGTCGCTCCCGATCTCCCAGCCAGCCGCTCTGACCGCCGCGTGTTCGGCGGAACTCTCGTCGAGAACAGGATTGGTATTGTTGATGTGGACGAAGACGCGGCGGCCGATCCTCACATCGACCAAGGCGGAGATCGAACCCGCTTCTCCAGACATTGCGATGTGCCCCATGCGCGCACCGGTCTTCTGGCCGACGCCGGCGAGGATCATCTCGTCGTCTGCATAGACAGTGCCGTCGAACAGAACGCAGGCGGCGTCCGCCAGACGCGTGCGCAGGGTGGCATCGATGCCCGCGCAGCCGGGAATGTAGAAGACAGCGGCGCGACTTCCAGCCCCGCTGATATGCACGCCGATCGTGTCGCCCGTGTCGGAGCTGAAATCGGCACTTGGATCGCATCTTTGCTCGAGATATAGCGCGATCTTGCCGGGCACGGGAAAGGCGTCGACGACCACGCCGGTCTGCTGGCCGTCCGCGTTGCAGATCGCCAGTTCCTCCGTTGGCGCCAGAAGGCGGCGCGGCACGATCGCCGGATCGAGAACGTTGAAGATCGAATTCGCCGCCAGCGTCGCCAGCACCTGTGCCGTTGCATAGATTGCGAAGGGCTGCCGCTCCCGCAGGCTGAGCAGGCCGGCGACATGGTCGACGTCGCCATTCGTCAGCACGACCGCGCGGATGGGCGTCGAGCGCAGCGGCGCATCGGCCGCGGGCTGCAGTTCGGGCGTTTGTGCAATCTGCCGGCCAATGTCGGGCGACGCGTTGAACAGAACCCAGCCTGTCCCGTCAGCCGATACGGCAATGGACGACTGGGTCCGCGAATGCACGCCGGCCATGCCGCTCCGAGCCGAGCGGCTCAGGCGATAGTTGCAGTTCCATTGCGGAAAGCCGCCTCCCGCCGCCGATCCTATGATCTTCACGCGCATGGCGATGCCTGCTCTGCGGCCCATTTGACCGGCGCCAAATTCTCGGTGGCAAACGGCTTCGCGCCCGCGTTTCCCGCGGCAACCCCCGTCGCGACGACCTCAAGCGGCAAGGGGATGCATGCCCCCACAGCCAGGGACACGCAGCTCTGCGGCCTACTTCCTGGGAGGAGTTTCAGCAGGCAGATACCGCGAAATCTCGAAGCCCGCGGCAACCTGGCACATCGTCGGTTTCTTCCAGCTCTTCTTCTTCATTGCATTCTCCTCTTTAGCCAGCCCGAAGGGACCGGTCGTCATTGGCGCCATTGCGGGCAATGCAATGGCTCATCCATCACCTCACAATGGACAAATGAAACGCTTGGTTCTCAAACAGCCAAAAAACACAGGAACAGAACACAACTGCCTAGCTCAAGGATCAGTTCCTTAGCTCCGTCTCTCTCCCGTTCGATCAAGGTCACCCCGGCGACCAGTTGCGGCACCTTGCGCTGCATGCAGGGCCAGTCCGAATCGGTGTTCGCGGCCGTGGCGCCTGCGTGGGGCATGAGCATGACAGCCGCAACCAGGCTGCGAACAAGGCGCATCCGTTCCATCAACCGTTTCCTCCCGTGCCTTGCTTGCGGGTTATCAGGCCGCGCGAAGGGTCATAAGCGATAATGGCGCCCCCGAGAAACAGCAGCGTGCAGCCGGCGACGACACTCAGCGACACCCAATCGATCTGCCCGTAGAAGGCGAAGCGGATCAGCTCGACGGCATAGGTAAAGGGGTTGGCGAGGCAGAGCTTGTAAAGCAGCGGGCTCGCTTCCTGGATGCGCCACAAAGGATAGAGCGCCGGCGACGCGAAATAGCCGGGAAAGATCACGAAGTTCATGATCCCGGCAAAATTCTCGAGCTGCTTGATCATCGAGGACAGGAGCATGCCGAGCGCGC
The DNA here is from genome assembly GCF_004023325.1 of Mesorhizobium sp. M1A.F.Ca.ET.072.01.1.1. NCBI lineage: Bacteria > Pseudomonadati > Pseudomonadota > Alphaproteobacteria > Hyphomicrobiales > Phyllobacteriaceae > Mesorhizobium > Mesorhizobium sp. M1A.F.Ca.ET.072.01.1.1. The sequence continues at coordinate 10,861 of NZ_RZSF01000167.1, forward strand.
AAAGCATCATCCCCGACAGGAACAGGGCCGGCAGCACGAATAGGTAACCGAGCGGCGGCGCCTTGACGCCCCAGAACCAGGCAACGATCAGAAAAGCATAAACCTGCGCGATCGACACGGAGACGCCGGCGAGCATCTTCGACACCAGCAGATACCAGCGGGGAAACGGGCTGACCAGCAGGATGCGCATATTGCCCATCTCACGATCGTAGACCATCGACAGCGAAGACTGCATGCCCGAGAACAGCAGGATCATGCCGCACAAGCCCGGCGTGATGTAGACCTCGTAGAGCACGTAGGTCTTGTAGGGCGGGATGATCGAGACCCCGAGCACCTGCCGGAATCCAGCGGCAAAAATGAACAGCCAGACGAGCGGTCGCACCAGCGACGAGATGAAGCGCTCGCGCTGGTGCAGGAAGCGCAGCCCTTCCCGCACGACGACGCCTTTGAGGCAGATGAGGTAGTGACGAAAGCCGAAGGCGCCGGACTTCACTGGCGTGACGGCGGCGACCTTTTCCGGCATTGCGGGAGTGCTCATGGCGAGATCTCCGCCTGGGCGGCTGCTTCGCCGCGGCTGAGTTTGGAAAAGGCGTCGCGGATCGACGCGGCACCACTCGCTTTGACCACGTCGGCCACTTTGCCTTTGGCGACCAGGTCACCTTGCCGCAGCACGACGACATGGTCGCCATCTTCAACCTCGTCGATCAGGTGGGTGGCCCAAAGCACGCCGATGCCCTCGGTTTCGACCAGCTTGCGGATGGTGGCGAGAATGCCCGCGCGCGACTGGATGTCGAGACCCACCGTCGCCTCGTCGAGCAGCAGCAGGGACGGGCTATGGAGCAGCGCCCGGGCGATCTCGATGCGCCGCATCTGGCCGCCGGAAAGGCCGCGAGCCTTGTCATGCTGACGGCCTTGCATGTCGACCGTCTCGATCAGCGCTGCAATGCGCTGCCGGGCTTCATGCCGTCCGATGCCGTGCAGCGAGGCGTGATAGGAGAGGTTCTGGTATACGCTCAGGTCGAGGTCGAGCGTGCGTGCCTGGAACACAATGCCGACCCGCCTCAGTGCCTCGCCGGACGCACGGCTGACGTCATGGCCGAAGATGCGGATCGATCCCTGGCGCGTGTCGTAGAGATGGCTGATCAGCGAGAACAGGGTCGTCTTGCCGGCGCCGTTGAGACCGAGAAGGGCGGTGAAAGTCGCCGGCGCGATCGAGAACGAGACGTCGTTGAGCGCCCGCTTCGGGCCATAGGAATGGCTGACGCCGGCGACATCGAGTGCCGCCGCTCCGTTCCCCGTTTTCGCCGTCCTCGCATGCTGCATGGATGCTCCTTGAGGGTGCTTATCTAGCGCGCTCGACGTCTTTGGCCCGGCTTCATGGCCTAATCTTCCGGCTGCTTTTCTACTTGGGCGATATGACCACCCCCCACGGCTGCTGACCCACGGTGACCGACTGAACCGGCTCCTCGGTCGCCGTATCGATGAAAGTGATGTCGTTGGAATTGCCGTTCGTTGTGATCAGTGTCTTCTGATCGGGGGTGAAGTCCAGATGCCAGACGCGCTGTCCGACGAGGATGTATTTTTCAACCTCGTAGGTTTCGGTGTTGATCACTGCGACATGGTTCGCCGGGCCGAGCGCGATATAAGCCTTCTTCCCGTCGGCGCTGATGGCGACGCCGACCGGCTGGATGGTTTCGGCTCGCAGTCCGGGAATCGCGAACTTGATCCTCTTCACGACCTGGCGCTTGGCGTTGTCGATGACGCTGACGGTGCCGCCGATCTCGGCACTGACCCAGACCTGCGAGCCGTCGGGCTTGAACGCGGCGAAGCGCGGGCGCGTGTCGACCAGCACGTTGTCGGTTACCTCATGGCTCTCGGTGTCGATGAAATGCGCCATGCTGGTGGTCTCCGAGGTGTTGACCAGGGTCTTGCCATCGGGGCTGACGGCCATGCCTTCGGGTTCCACGCCGACCGGGATCTCGGACGTGACTTGCTTGCTGTCGAGGTCGATCGCGGTGACCAGATTGTCGTTTTCGTTGGCGACGTAGAGCGCCTTGCCGTCGGGCGAAAGCACGAACAATTCGGGATCGTCGCCGGAGGGCAGCGTGCCGACGACCTGCAGCGTCGTGGTATCGATGATTTGGATCGTATTGTCGTCGCTGGCGCACAAATAGATGAACTTGCCGTCGTGCGAGATGGTGATGCCGCGCGGTCTCTGGCCGACGTCGACGGTCTTGACCACCTGCATGGTCGCCGTATCGACGACGGTCATCGTATTGTCCTTCTCGTTTGAGACATAGGCCGTGTAGGCCGATGCCGGGCCGGCCATGACGCCGGTTGCGAGAATGGCGAGTACGCAAGCTCGGCTCTGCACGAATTCCTCCCGATCGGCGCTACCTGAGAACGCATTTCGTTTCCGGCTGATCGATGCCGAGGGTGTCGAGTTCGGAGACTTGGTGGAGATAGCCCTCCTGGGGAGATGTCGAGACGACCGATTTGGCATCGCCAAGCAGGATCGGCTGGCGAAGCTGGAGGTTCCATTTGCGGAAGGTCAGCTTCTGTCCCTTGAACGCGGCGACCGAGAAGTCGTCCGAGCGGATGTAATCGCTGATCTTTTTCGGATCGTCACCATTGGTGCGCGTGGTGGCTTCGCCGACGGCCCGCACGGCCGTCCAGGCCGACATGTCCTTGGACAGCATTCGCCGGCCTGCCGTCTTCAAGAAGCGATTTTGCATTTGAATGCCGCCCCACTGTTCACTCGCGGGATGCCATGACGACGCCACAAGACCGGCCGTGCCTGCGACGAGCCGCGGCATCCAGCTGCGGTAGGGCACGTAGGTCCCGAACACCTCGCTTTCATCGGCCACAAGCAGCACGTCATGCTCCGGCAGGTCTTGCGTGAATACAGAAATCTGTTGCTGTATCTGCGTCGCCCCGGTGTCAGTGCGGCGCGCCGTCCCGGTATCCTTGAATTCTTTCTCCGCGACGATCTGTCCGCCGAAGCGGGCTGCCGCGCGGCGCAACGCGTCGGCATAGAGGCGGTCCTCATCATGCGAGCCGTAGAGCAGCACCCAGTTCGGCCATTTCTTCACCATCAGATACTGCGCCAGAGCGTCGGCGAGCATGCTTCGCGTCGGCGCGATGTGGAAGACGTTTATGCGGCAGTCCTCCTCGCGCAGTCTGTCGTCGGTGGCGCCCACGTTGAAGATCAGCACGCCCTTGTCGCGGGCGATGTCGGCGATCGACAGCAGCTGCTTGGCCGAGAGGTCCGCGAGGACATAGCGTTCGCCTTTGGCAATCAACGCGTTGAATGCCTGAACCGCGTCGGCTTCCGGTTTTATCTCGGTGACATCGAGGCTGAATTTCTGCTTGATGAACTTGCCCGTGGTGTTGTTGTCGCCAATGGCGACATTGGCGCCGGCGACACCTTCGTCACGCGGCGGGGCGTCCAGCAGGGAAAGCGTCAGGCGCGGCGCGTAGGCCCGTAAATAGCCTATCTTGATTTCGGTTATCTTCTCGTCCGGCTTGATCGCTCCGGCCGGCTGCACGGTCGGTTGCTGGGCGAACGCACGTGGAGCAGCAGCGGTCAGGGCCAGAAAGCACAAAAGGGCCGCCAAGGTGCCCGACACCGCGCTTGTCATCGACGAATTACCGTTCTTGCGCCTAAGTCCGATCGTTTGCCGGACCAGCGCGAAGTCAAGGTGCCCCAAGGCGAACTTAGAGAACCGGCGGGATTTATCAACCTCGTGAGC
>NZ_RZSF01000168.1:0-14340 GCF_004023325.1 Mesorhizobium sp. M1A.F.Ca.ET.072.01.1.1
ACCCGGTCGTTGGGGACGGGGAGGGTGGGGACTCGACCGGGCTTTTTCCAGGCACGCCGTATGAATGCGGCGTGCTCAATCTCTTCGTGTGTGCCGTTGCCCCAAAAGCCCTGCGCATCTTGGGGCAGCATGCATTGGGGTCCTAGCGGACGCTGGCGACCGCGTCCTCGCGGCCGTCGTTGATCGAAACCCAAACGCCTGAATTCTCTGTCGATTGACGTTTGAGGTAGGTGTAGACCGTGTCGTTCCAGGCGAGCACTTTCGGCTCGAGATTGTCGAGGATGAACTCGCCGAGGCTGGTGCGCACCGTCAGCACCGCGTGGCCGTCGCCGTTCGGCTGGCGCACGACCGTCATCAAAAGGTCGCCGGCGGGGACACCGGCGGCCATCAATTCGCGGCGCTTCTCCAGCGCGTAGTCCTCGCAGTCGCCGAAACCGTTGTCGGGATAGGCCCAGTATTCCTCGACCCCGTAGATCTCCATATCGGTACGTGGCTTGACGCGGGTGTTGACCGAATTGTTGACCTTGATCATCGTCGCCCACAGCTTGCGGGTCAGCTCGACAGGAGGCCCATTCGGCGTCGTCTCATTGCATTCGATGGGGATACGTTGGCAGAGTTCATAATGGCCGACGGGCTGGGTGGTGCGGCCACCCGTATGCATGAACAGCGGTCCCGCGCTTGCCGTGCCCCAGGCGGAAAGCTGCATCGCCATTGCCAAGAGCAACAGCTTGCCCCTCGTCATTTTCATTATGGTAGTCTCCCCGTTTGAGAGAGACTGTCCCACGTTGGGATTTATTTGACGCAAAAACCGGAAGTAGAGATTGAGTAAAACGCCCGTAGATTAAATATAAAATTTGAACTATCTCGACTGCGGATTGTTGAGAATTTAAACCGGCCGCCGCACCCGGATCACGTGGCGTCTCGACATGCCGCCCGGCTGCTAGAAGGCCCTGATCCGGCCAACAAAAAACCGGCCGCTGGAGGCCGGTTGGATGCATGTCCGCATCTAAGCGGTCAGGACCGCGGCGCGTTGAATTCCGAATCCAAGGTTTCCGGCCGCTGGATGACGGCGAACTCAATGGCGACGCCGTCCTCGAAGTGACGCACGACCTGGCCGCGCATCGTTCCCAGCATGACCTGCACGCCGATTGCTGGTTTGACGTCGATCTCGATCGCCGCGCCCGAGAGCGACAGGTCGATGATGCGGCACTGATACTGTCGCCCGTCGGTGAGCTGCAGCACGCTCATCGGATTGCGCGGCGCGACGCGCTCGTGGCGGCGGTCTTCCGGCAGGTCGAGCTCATGCTTGTTCGCAAGCCAGGTGAGCTGCGCGGCGAGCTTGTCCTTCTTGCGGTCCGAAGCGATGACGGTCATGGCGAAACCGTCCTGCGAGGTGCGCGTCACGATGCCTTCGATGCGACCGATGTGATCGATATAGGCAATGACCTTTTCCCCCGGCATGCCGACGCGATCGGTGCGCAAGGCGACATTGCCTGGCGACATGTCTATCACCTGGCACGCGTGTTCCGTGCGGTCCTCGAGCATGAAGCGTCCGTAGATTTTCACCCGGACACGCTGAAAATTGCGCCGCTCCACACGGGCCGGCGCAAATTCCGCCGCTGACCTCATGACTGCCTACACCCCGTTGGCATTCCGCGCGACGTGCGAGGAATTTCACCGGAAAAGCTACAGCAAAGCAGGTTAACAAACGGGAAAAAGCCGGCCCAAATGGGCTGGGGGCGGCCCCGCACGCAAGGCAAAGGCCTGGACCAGATCGGGGCAAAATCTCGCGATCCGCTCTACTCGTTGCGCCCGCCGTCGAAGACGACGAGATGCCGTATCCGGCGTACGCGGCCGAGCGCCGAAATGGTCTCGGGCGCGTCGAACTCCGTCGGCACGAGCGACGGAACATCGATCGCCGGCCGGTTCTTCAGGAACATCGGGTCCTTGTCGGGATCGATGACCCGGATCGCGTCGATCAGGGCGTCGGCGAGCGGGTCGGCACCAAGCCAGAACGGCCGATCCGCGGCGCTGACGATGCCGAGGCAGCGAGGGCTCTCGACGCCGCCATCGAGCGGCAGCGCCAGCAGCTCGAACTTGCTGGAACGACCGTTTCGGCTGAATCCTTCATAGGTCAGAAGCAGCACCGACTTCTGATCGAAGACGCCGTGGATAAGACGCGACATAAGCCGCTGGTCCTTCTCGCGCCAGAGCGAGGGGAAGGAAAACCCTTTGAGCTCGCGGCCGTAATAGGCGCAGAGCCTGGTGCCGGCCAGCCGGAACACGGCTTCGGCGCGTGTGTCGCGCTCCAGGATGAATGTATCGGCCAGGAGCGTCTTGATGTCCGCCGGCTCCACTTCCGAGCGTTTCGGAGCCGGGCGGCCATCACGCAGCCGGTTCCAATATTGGAACAGCGCGATTGATCCGTTCTGATTCATTTCCATTCCGCTCCGGCAATCTGTCTTTCTTGTTGTCCCATCGGCGAACAGACAGGGCGCCCTCCGATGACTTTCATGCGGTGCGGAGCAGGATGCGTGCCAGCATCGTTAACGTTTGTTCACGTCTCGGGGTTGTTAAGGTTAACAAGTGGTTTACGTTGCACGCCGTTGGGGCCTGTGGCACATCAAAAACCACTCCAAAACGGTCGTTTCAGCAGCGATCGGCAGCACTTCAGTCAGTTTTCGGGGAGCAGGGGACTCGAGCGGCCGTTCAGGGAAACCTGGACGGCTTTCTTTTGATTCGCGTCGCCGATCCAAGCCCTATCCGATTCAGCTTGAGCGATTCGCGATTTGTGATTCGATCAGGCGTGAACTACATGCTCGGCCGAAATCGAGTCTCCAGCCAGCTGCGAAGAGGCCATGAGCGAGCCGGTAACACCGACCGAATCCGAAATGCAACCAGACGACGAAGCGCCGGAGCCGCGCCGCGAGCCGGTGTTCAACTTGCCGCCGGTTGTGCTGGCGGTGATGGGGATCTGCGGGATCGTCTTCCTGTTAGAGCGATATGTGCTGAACGACGACCAGCAAATAACGCTGCTCTACGACGGAGCCTTCATTCCGGTGCTCTACACCGGTCAATACGGCTTCGACTGGTTCTTGTTCACGCGCCCCTTCACCTATGCCTTCATGCATGGGGGCCTCGCCCACATTGCCGTCAACATGGTCTGGCTTGCCGCTTTCGGCTCACCGCTCGCCAATCGTTTCGGCGCGGCCCGATTTGCGGTGTTCTACGCCGTGACCGGGCTGGCTTCGGTCGCGCTGTTCTGGGCCATGCACCCTTATGGCGAGATGCCGCTGGTCGGCGCTTCGGGCGCGATCTCGGGCATGATGGGAGCGGCGGCGCGCTACGGCTTCCGGATCGATCGCTCGTCAGGCCAGGCGGCCTTCGCCGGCGAGCCGTTGCCGATCGCAATCGTGCTGCGTTCGCGCGGCGTCATGACGTTCCTCGGCGTCTGGATGGTGATCAACCTCGCGACCGGCCTTCTCGGCTTTGCGCCGGGGATCGAAGGACAGATCGCCTGGGAAGCCCATATCGGCGGCTTTGTCGCAGGCTTTTTCGGCGTGCGTTTTTTCGATCGGCCCCAGCCGTCCGAGTAGCGCTGCGGCGCACTTGAAATGCAACCAATCACGGCGCACCATGTTCACCGGAACGTGAATGCCGGTCAGGGCAGGAGCCGGCGGGCAAGGCACAGGAGGACGCCATGACTGTGAAGGCAATTCTTGAGCAAAAAGGCCATGACGTGTTCACACTCGGGCCTAATGAAAAGCTGAGCGAAGCTATTCGCATCCTGACCGAGCATAGGATCGGCGCGCTGGTCATCACCAATGGCGACCGCAAGATCGTCGGCATCCTTTCCGAGCGTGACATCGTGCGAGTGCTGGCCAGGGAGGGCGCGGCCGCGCTCGATATTCCGGTCCGATCGGCCATGACGCCGAAGGTCAAGATCTGCAACGAGAACCACACGGTCAACGAGGTCATGGAGATCATGACGAAGGGTCGCTTCCGCCACCTGCCGGTGGAGAAGGACGGGATGCTCGACGGCATCGTGTCGATCGGCGATGTGGTCAAGCGCCGGATCGAGGATGTCGAGCGCGAGGCTGAGGAGATCCGGGCCTACATCGCCACCGCCTGATACAGGCGGAAAGGAGCCGCCAGCACAGCCCGTGGGCTTACAAGCGCAAGCTGCCTGGAGGCCTGCGCGCGGCTTTGGACTTGTCTCAAGGAACGGTTTGCACTAGCGAGTGATGCGATTTTCGCAACGCGATAAGCAAAATCGCGCCAGCCATAAATGCGACCCATAGGCCTCCATGAGCATCATCGATACCCGCACGCCCGACCCGAAACGCCTGATCTCCGGCGCCACCGGCGACTGGGAAATCATCATCGGGCTCGAAGTGCATGCGCAAGTGACGTCCGAGGCAAAGCTGTTCTCCGGCGCCTCGACCTCTTTCGGCGCGGCGCCCAACGCCAATGTCAGCCTGGTCGACGCGGCGATGCCCGGCATGCTGCCGGTGCTCAACGAGGAATGCGTCAGGCAGGCGATCCGCACCGGGCTGGGCTTGAAGGCCGCGATCAACCAGAAGTCGGTCTTCGATCGGAAGAACTATTTCTACCCGGACCTGCCGCAGGGCTATCAGATCTCGCAGTACAAGCAGCCGATCGTCGGCGAAGGCAAGGTGATCGTCTCGGTCGGGCCGGACCGGCAGGGCGAGTTCGAGGACATCGAGGTCGGCATCGAGCGCCTGCATCTGGAACAGGATGCCGGCAAGTCTATGCACGACCAGCATCCGACAATGTCCTATGTCGACCTCAACCGCTCCGGCGTTGCGCTGATGGAGATCGTCTCCAAGCCGGACATGCGCTCCGCCGACGAGGCCAAGGCCTATGTCAGCAAGCTGCGCACCATCATGCGCTATCTCGGCACCTGCGACGGCAACATGGACGAGGGTTCGCTGCGCGCCGACGTCAATGTCTCGGTGCGCCGCCCGGGCGGCGCCTTCGGCACGCGCTGCGAGATCAAGAACGTCAACTCGATCCGCTTCATCGGCCAGGCCATCGAGTCCGAAGCGCGCCGTCAGATCGCCATTCTCGAAGACGGCGGCGCGATCGAGCAGGAGACGCGCCTGTTCGACCCCAATAAGGGCGAGACGCGCTCGATGCGCTCCAAGGAAGAGGCGCATGACTACCGCTATTTCCCCGACCCCGACCTTCTGCCGCTGGAATTCGACCAGGCCTACGTCGATGATCTGGCACAGCATCTGCCGGAACTCCCGGACGAGAAGAAGGCGCGGCTGATCGGCTCGCTCGGCCTATCGCCCTACGACGCCTCGGTGCTGGTGTCGGAAAAGCCGATCGCCGACTACTTCGAGAAGGTGGCCTCGGGGCGCGACGGCAAGCTTGCCGCCAACTGGGTTATCAACGACCTGCTGGGCGCTCTCAACAAGGCTGGCAAAGATATTGAAAACGCTCCGGTTTCGCCTGAGCAGCTCGGTACCGTCGTCGACCTGATCAAGGAAGGCACGATCTCCGGCAAGATCGCCAAGGATCTGTTCGAGATCGTCTGGAACGAGGGCGGCGATCCGCGCCAGCTGGTCGAAAGCCGCGGCATGAAGCAGGTGACAGACACCGGCGCCATCGAGAAGGCGGTCGACGAGGTCATCGCCGCCAATCCGGACAAGGCCAAGCAGGCGCGCGCCAAGCCGACCATGGCCGGCTGGTTCGTCGGCCAGGTGATGAAGGCGACCGGCGGCAAGGCGAACCCGCAGGCGGTCAACGAGCTGGTCAAGGCCAAGCTCGGCATCGAATAGCGCGATGTTCGTCCGCACCGCCAGCGAGCGCGATCTTGTTGCGATCCGCGCGCTGCTGGTCGAAACGTGGCATGCGACCTATGACGCCATTTACGGCGCCGAGCATGTAACGGCGATCACCGACGACTGGCATTCTCTTGCTTCGCTCAAGGCGCAGCTGGCCCGGCCGAATTCCGAATTCCTGGTCGCTGACGATGGCAAGCGGCTTGGCGGCATGGCTTTCGCGGCCGCCACCACCGACCCGAAGATCGTCCTTCTGAACCAGCTCTACGTATCTCCGGATTGTCAGCGGCAAAGGATCGGCCAGGCGCTGCTCGACGAAGTCGAGGCCAGTTTTCCGGAGATGCGGACGCTGCGTCTGGAGGTTGAGGAGGCGAATGCGGTGGCGATCGCCTTTTACGAGGCGAACGGATTTCGGACGGCAGGCAGGACAGCGGATTGCGGCGGCAGTTCCGGATGGCCCGCGCTCATCCTGGAGAAGCGGCTCGGCTAAAGCGCCGGCGGAGCGGCAGGGACTTCCACATTGTCGATCAACCTGGTGGTGCCGAGCCAGGCCGCCGCGAGCAGGCGGCCGTCGCGGTCTCGTCGCCAGGGCGCGAGCGTTGCGGCCTCCCGCGCGGCGACGTAGTCGACCTTCCGAAAGCCCGCGCTGACGAGCGCTTCCGCAGCCGCATTCACCGCACGTGCCTGATCCGCGCCGGACGCGAGTTCGGCCGCGGTCTGACGCAGAACCACGTTGAATTTGCGCGCGATCTCGAGCTCGGCCGCGCCGAGATAGGCGTTGCGCGACGACATGGCGAGGCCGTGGGAATCACGCACGGTCGGCGCGCCGACGATCTCGACCGGCAGATCGAGATCACGGCACAGCTGCCTGACAACGCAAAGCTGCTGGTAGTCCTTCTCACCGAACACGGCACAGTCGGGCGCTGCCTGCAGGAAAAGCTTGGCCACGACAGTGGCGACGCCGTCGAAGAAGGCAGGCCGAAAATCCGTCTCCAGGCCGGAGGAGGGGCCTCCGACCGAGATTTTGGTGGCGAAGCCGGCCGGGTACATTTCCGCCACGCCTGGCGTGAAGGCCAGATGCACGCCTGCTTCCCGCAGTTGGTCGAGATCGCGGGCCAATTGGCGCGGATATTTGTCCAGGTCCTCGGTCGGCGCGAACTGGGTCGGATTGACGAAGACGGAGACGACGCAGCGCTCCGCCTTTTCGAGCGCGATCCTGACCAGCGAGATGTGGCCGTCATGCAGCGCGCCCATGGTCGGCACCATGGCGATCTTGAGGCCAGCCCGGCGCCAATCCCGGATCTGCGCGCGAAGGGCCGCAACGCTCTCGACGACGATTGGCCCGCTCATGCCTGGTCCTTACCCGATGCCGCCGAAAAAACGTGGTCAGGTCCGGGAAATGCGCGGCTGCGCACCTCGTCGGCGTAACGCGCCGCCGCATCCGCAATGGTGTCGCGCAGCATTGCGTATTCCTTGACGAATTTCGGCACGCGGTCGACGGTCATGCCGATCATGTCGTCTACCACCAGGATCTGGCCGTCGCAGTCGCCGCTGGCGCCGATGCCGATGGTCGGGATCGCGATATGACGGGTGAGGTCCGAAGCCACCGCCTCGACCGTGCCCTCGATGACGACCGAGAAGGCGCCGGCCTTTTCGACCGCTTCGGCGTCGCGAAAAAGGGCGGCGATGTTTTCCCTGCTCCTGCCCTTGATCTTGTAGCCGCCGTCCTTGTCCACCGACTGCGGCTGCAGGCCGATATGGCCCATGACCGGGATGCCTTCCGCGACGATTGCCGCGATCTGCGCGGCCATGTCGACCCCACCCTCGAGCTTGACCGCCTGGCAGCCTGTCTCGCCGATGATGAGCCTTGCCGAGGCAACGGCTTGCGCCACCGAGTCCTCGTAGCTGCCTGCCGGCATGTCGACCACCACACAGGCCTTCGCCGAGCCGCGCATCACCGCTTGTCCATGCGCGATCATCATCTCCAGCGAAGCGCCGAGCGTCGTGGCATGGCCATGCAGCACCATGGCGACGCTGTCGCCGACCAGAAGCAGGTCGACATGCGGATCGAGCATGCGCGCAATCGGATAGGTATAGGCAGTTAGACAAACGATCGGCACGCCGCCCTTGCGACGGCGAATGTCTTCGGCGCCGATCCGATTGCCGGTGGATCGTTCTGGGGCCAATCGTCACCTCCCTCAACCGGCGCGGGCCGGCCGCCCGCTTGCCGGGCGTGCGAGCTTTAGAAACTGCGCAAACGCTTGGCAAGCCGAGGTGGCGATATCTCCACGCGTGTATCGATTTAGCGCACGAAGCATTTACATCGCAGGCTGGGCAAAACCCTTGCCTTCGCGTTGACCTGACGCCATAAGCAGGAAACGGCGCGGCCGCTGCCGCAACGAGGATCTGGATGAAGACTTTCCTGCTGCAGTTTTTCACCTGGTGGAACAGCCAGACGCTTGGCACGCGCTTCCACACCTGGCGCTTCGGCAACAAGGTCGGCGAGGACGAGGTCGGCAACGTCTATTACGAGGGCGGCATCGATTCGGAAGGTCGCACCCGCCGCTGGGTCATCTATCGTGACTATTCCGAAGCCTCGAAGATCCCTCCGGGATGGCATGGCTGGATGCATCATCGCGTCGACACGCCTCCATCGAGCGAGAGCTATAAGGCTCGTGATTGGCAGAAGCCGCACCGGCCCAACCTTACAGGAACGCCGGGCGCCTATCGCCCGCAAGGTTCCATTTTGACCAACCAGCATCGCCCGCAGGTCACTGGCGACTACGACGCTTGGACACCCGGTTCGTAAACGCGTTTTCGGTCTTTTGTCGCCACAATTGGCGTTTAGCTGCTTGCTGATAGCGCAGCCCTGATTAGCCTTGGGCGATTGAGAGAATCACCCGGGCGCAACCACCGGTATCCCTGCATGAACTCTTTCGGCCGACTCTCGACTGGACTGTTCGCGGCAGCGTCCGTTCTGGCTGCCTCGACGGCAGGGTTCGCAGCCGCGCAGACACCGGCGGCACCGGCGGTTTCCGATCGCATCACCAATCCGGTCGCCGAATTCGCCGGCATCGACAAGATCACCGGCCGCATCATCACCTTCGACGTCTATATCGACGAGACGGTGCAGTTCGGCGCCCTGCAGGTGACGCCGCGCGTCTGCTACTCCCGGCCCGAGACCGAACAGCCGAAGACCGATTCCTTCGTCGAGGTCGACGAGATCACGCTCGATCGCAAGATCCGCCGTATCTTTACCGGCTGGATGTTCGCCGAAAGCCCCGGTCTCAACGCGGTCGAGCACGCCGTCTATGACGTCTGGCTGAAGGGCTGCAAGCAAAAATCGGACGTGCCGCCGCCGACCGCCGCCAAAGCCGATACGGGCAAGCCGAAGACGAATGCCGCCAAGCCGAAGCCGCCCGTGCAGGAGCCGCCTGCCGAGGCAGCGCCTGAGCCGTCGGACGCGGCGCCCGCGCCGGATGGCGCCGACACCACAGACACGAACTGATCTCGGAACTCTCGGAACCCTCTTTTTCGCAATCCGTTGGATAAACGGTGATGGCGACGGGAGATTTCCATGGCAACGATCAGGCCGATCACTGCCAGCAAGAAAGAGCTTCTCGATATCGAGAAAGGCTTCTGGACTGGCGATTCCGCCTATTTCGCGGCCCACGCCGATGTGGATTGCCTCGTCGCCTTTCCGGAGATGGCGCAGGCGATGACCAATGCCGATCTGGCCAAGACCGCCACCAAGCCCAATCGCTGGCGCGATCTCGACATTCGGCTGAAAGGCATGGTCGAACCCGGCAGCGATATCGTCATGCTAACCTACGAGGCGCGCGCGACGCGGGAAAACGGCGAGCCCTATGCCGCTCTCGTCAGCACCGGCTATGTTCATCGCGCCGATGGCTGGAAGATGATGTTTCATTCCCAGACGCCAATTGAAACTGCGAGCGGGTGACCGCTTACCTCAGGGATAAAAGACCGCGTCGCCCTTCAGGGCCTCGGCCAGCATTTTTTCGTAGCGGCTGCGCGGCACGTCGATGGCGCCGAAGCGCTTCAGGTGCTCGGTGGTGAACTGCGTGTCGAGCAGCGCGAAGCGGCGTTCGTTCAGCCGCTCGACCAGATAATAGAGGCAGGTCTTCGAGGCGTCGGTTTCCCGGGCGAACATGCTTTCGCCGAAGAAGACGCGCCCGAGTGACACCCCATAGAGACCGCCGGCCAGCCGGCCCTCGCGCCACGCCTCGACGGAATGGCAGTGGCCCAGCCGATAGAGCTCGACATAGGCTTCGCGGATCGGCGCATTGATCCAGGTCGAGCGGCGCTCGTCGCGCCTTTCCGCGCAGCCGTCGATCGTCGCCTCGAAGTCGAAATCGTAGCGGATGTCGAAAGGGTGCCTGCGGATCGTCTTCTTCAGACTGCGCGGCGTGTGGAATCCGTCGAGCGGGATGATGCCGCGCGTCTCCGGCCGCACCCAGAACACTTCCGGGTCGGTGGCGCTCTCTGCCATCGGGAACACGCCCGAGGCATAGGCTTTCAGCAGCAGGTCGGTTGGGATGCGGTAGCCGGGCGCGTAGGGACGAGTCATTGCGCCATTATAACCGCAAGATCCTATTCCTCCTTGGCCAAATATTTCTCGAGCCAGTGGATGTCGTAGTCGCCGTTGGCGATATCCGGATTGCCGACGAGGTCGCGGAACAGCGGCAGCGTCGTCTTGATGCCGTCGACGACGAATTCGTCGAGCGCCCGGCGCAGCCGCATCATGCATTCGACGCGGTTGCGCCCATGCACGATCAGCTTACCGATCAGGCTGTCGTAATAGGGCGGGATCCGGTAGCCGGAATAGACGCCGGAATCGACGCGGATGCCGAGGCCGCCCGGCGTGTGGAAATGCGTGATCGTACCGGGCGACGGCGTGAACGTGCGCGGATCCTCGGCGTTGATGCGGCACTCGATGGCGTGGCCGTTGAACTTGATGTCTTCCTGCTTGACCGACAGTCCGCCGCCGGAGGCGACACGGATCTGTTCATGCACGAGGTCGATGCCGGTGATCGCTTCGGTCACCGGATGCTCGACCTGCAGGCGTGTGTTCATCTCGATGAAATAGAATTCACCGTTCTCGTAGAGGAATTCGATCGTGCCGGCGCCGGAATAGCCAAGATCGGCGATCGCCTTGGCGCAGATGCCGCCGATGCGCGCACGTTCCTCGGCGTTGAGGGCCGGTGAGTTCGCTTCCTCCCACACCTTCTGGTGGCGGCGTTGCAGCGAGCAGTCGCGCTCGCCGAAATGCACGCCGCGTCCGGCGCCGTCGCCGAACACCTGCAATTCGATATGGCGCGGCTTTTCCAGATATTTCTCGATGTAAACGGCGTCGTCGCCGAAGGCAGCGCCGGCTTCTGATCTGGCGGTCTGCAGCGCCACTTCGAGGTCGGCTTCGGTGCGGGCGACCTTCATGCCGCGGCCGCCGCCGCCGGCCGAAGCCTTGATGATCACCGGATAGCCGATCGCGGCGGCAATGCGCTTTGCTTCTTTCTCGTCGCTGATCGCGCCGTCCGAACCAGGCACCACCGGGATGCCGAGGCGCTTTGCCGTGCGCTTGGCTTCGATCTTGTCGCCCATGATGCGGATATGGTCGCCCGAAGGGCCGATGAAGGTGATGTTATGGGCGGCGAGGATATCGGCGAACTTGGCGTTTTCCGACAGGAAGCCGTAGCCCGGGTGCACGGCATCGGCGCCGGTGATCTCGCAAGCGGCGACGATCTGGTGAATGTTGAGATAGCTTTCGCGCGACGGCGGCGGGCCGATGCAGACGCTTTCGTCGGCAAGCCGCACATGCATGGCGTCGGAATCGGCCGTCGAATGGACCACCACCGTCTGGATGCCGAGCTCCTTGCAGGCGCGCAGCACCCGAAGCGCGATTTCGCCGCGATTGGCGATGAGGATTTTTTGGAACATCTGCCCGCTGTTCCCGGCTCTACTCGATGACCACGAGCGGCATGCCGTATTCGACCGGCTGGGCGTCCTCGATCAGGATCGCCGTCACCGTGCCGGCGCGCGGCGAGGGAATCTGGTTCATTGTCTTCATCGCTTCGATGATGAGCAGCGTCTGGCCTTCCTTCACCTTCTGGCCGATCTCGATGAACGCCTTGGCGTCGGGCGAGGGCGCGAGATAGGCGGTGCCGACCATCGGCGAGGGCACGGCGTTCTTGGAAGGATCGGCTGCCGTCGCGGGCGCGGCCGCTACCGCCTGAGCCGGCCCGGCAACCGCCGCGGACGGCATAGGAAGCGGAGCAGCGACCGCGTGGACGGCCTGAGACTGACGCGACACGCGCACTTTCAGATCGCCGAGCTCGACCTCGATCTCGGTCAGGTTGGTGTCGTTCAGTATGCCCGCCAAGTCGCGGATCAGCTGCTGGTCAACACCGTTCTTCTTTATCGACATTTTCGAGCCTTCTGTTTGGGAGCCGGTCACAAGCGCGCCGCCAGTGCCTGCAGCGCAAGCGTATAGCCGAGTGGCCCGAACCCGCAGATCATGCCGACAGCGACCGGCGCGACCATGGAGACGTGGCGGAAAGGCTCCCGCGCGTGGATATTGGAAAGATGGACCTCAGCGACGGGCAGCGGCGCGATGGCGCGGATGGCGTCGTGAATGGCAATCGAGGTATGGCTGTAGGCGCCGGGATTGATGACGATGCCTGCGGCCTTTTCACCGGCTTCCTGGATCCAGTCGACGAGATCACCTTCGTGATTGGACTGACGAAAATCGATCTCGAGCCCGAGCGCCGTGCCGGCGGTCTTGCAATCCTCGGCAATGGCGGCAAGCGTCTTGCCGCCATAGATCCCCGGCTCGCGCTTGCCGAGCGCATTGAGATTGGGACCGTTCAGGACGAAAATCGTTTTCAAATATGCCGACCTCTTCGGCGCCGGCCTCAAGCCGGCGCGCCGGACCTCTATAATGGGCATAGCCGCCCGCGAAAAGAGCGCAAGTACGTTCTTTCGCTGTCCACAACAGGCGGAAAACCGCCTGTTGTCGCGACTCGCAATCGCTTAGAGCATGATCCCGAAAACTGTGCAGCGGTTTTCGGAAAAGACCATGCCCAAACCTAGAGCGCGCTCTTGGCCTGCTCGATCTTCTCCGCCAGAACCTGCTGTCCGAGCGCGCCGAACACCACCTCATTTCCGACCACATAGGACGGCGTGCCGGTGATCGACAGCTTGGTGGCGAGATCGTAGGTGCGCGAGAGCGCTTCGTTGATGCTCGGATCCTTCATCTTCTCGCGCAGCTTCGCCTCGTCGGCACCGAGCGAAACGGCGACCTTCATGGCGGTGGATTCGGTGGCACGGCCCTGGCTGCCGAGCAGCGCAGTGTGGAACTCGCTGTACTTCTCCGGCATCATCAGATGGAAGGCCATCGAGACCACACTGGCCTTTTGCGAATCCGGGCTGAGGATTGGAAACTCCTTGAGCACGAAGCGCAGGTCCGGATCGGCCTTGGTCAGCGCCTTCATGTCCTCAATGGCGCGTTTGCAGAAGCCGCAATTGTAGTCGTAGAACTCGACGATGGTGACTTTGCCCTTAGGGTTGCCGACCACGCCGTCGAAGGTGGAGTTGAAGATCTCGTCCTTCGCGTCCTTGATGACGCCGAGTGCGGCGAGCCGCTGCTCTTCCTTCTGCTTGGCCTCGAGCGCGTCCTGGACCTCGAGCAGGACCTCGGGGTTTTTCAACAGATAGTCGCGGATGATGCCTTCGACCTCCTTGCGGTCGATCTTACTGTCCGCCGAGGCCATCTGGATGGCTTGCGTCGTGTCGGCCCTAGCGGCCTGCGGGCTTCCTGCCACGAAGCCGAATGCCAGCATGCCGAGCGCCACCGCCACGCCGGCGCTGCCGAGCAGGATTGCCTTGTTCATGATCAGTTCCTTCTGCCTGTCCCGGTCCAACCTGGTCGCCGCGCGCGCCCGGGAGGTTCACTTGAGTTTGTTAGATGGCGTGTAGTTTATGATATCCTGCGCGCGAAGCCAGCGGGGCTCGCCGCGCTTCAATTTCTGTTGAGCGCGCATGGCGAAGATCTTCGCGTTCTTATAGTCGGCCGAATAGAAATGGCCCTCCGCCGTCGCAAGGTCGGCGGCCGGGATTTGCCCCAATTCGCCATAGGCTTGAGCCAGATAGCGGTAGGCTACGGCGTTTTCCTTGTCGCGCCCGATCCCGTTGTTGAGCTGCGCCACCGCTTTGTTGATTGAGTCCGGCGTGCCGACCGCCATCAGCGCCTGGCCGAGCGAGACCAGCAGCAAGCCGGACCGCGCCGCGTCGAGGCTCGCCGCTTTGGCATAGGCATCCGCGGCGTCCTTGGGCCTGTTGGCCTTCATCAGGATGTCGCCGCGCAGTTCCTGGAAATAGGGGTTCTTCGGCTGTTCCTTGATCAGGGCCGCGGTTTTCGTCAGCGCGGCGCCAGGATTGCCGTAGAGATAGGTCTGCTGCGCGTCGCCATAGCGCGAGGCAAGGCTGGTCGGGTTCTTGCGCATCAGCCTCGCCA
>NZ_RZSF01000169.1:0-14300 GCF_004023325.1 Mesorhizobium sp. M1A.F.Ca.ET.072.01.1.1
CAAGGTGCGCGTCGCCATGAGCAACGCCTTCGCCATGGGCGGTACGAACGCAGTTCTGGCATTCAGGCAGGTGTAGAAGCCATGCAAGACGCCTCATTTGAGGTCACCTGTCGTATCTAGCTGCTTGCCGGACCACTATGTGAAGCGAGCGCTATTGGCTGCCTCTGCGATGCGGGAATTGGCAGCGGACGTCTCACGATCAAACAGGCATCTGCTTGTAGAATTCTTTTAATCGTGAAGCGGCGCGAGTGCGCTATCCGTTGAGGTGAGCAAGGCCGGCGCCCTGGGTGAGCGCTGGTGTCGGGTGGTGGAAAGTACAGGGGGAGCTGTGTGGCCCCCTCTTTCTCGGCCTCGACGATGTGCGAAGGAGCCTGTGCGGCGAACGGGCCGACGCCCCAGGCTCAGAACCTGGGCGAACCTAACTCCCGCCAAAGGACAGCCCAGAGCTGGATACACGAAAGAGATACTGAACCCGCGAATCAGATTCTGATCAATCGTCGTGTCTGAGCTCCGCTCGGCTCTTACGGAGATAATCGCGCGGCCCGGCAACGGCCGCGCGTGCCGCGGGCGTGAGCTTTGCGCTTCGTCAGAAGTGCCTCGAGCGTGACGACGATAATTGACCAGCCATATGGAACGCATTCGCCCAGTTATCCAAAGCGTGGATACCTTTCATCTAAACAAAGGATTTTACCGTTTTTGCTGCAGGTCCCATAGAGGCGCTTCAAGTTGGAAAGATAGGTAGTTCCCATGGTTGCGTTGGATCCGAGGAGCATCATCTGGTGTGCGGGGCGCACAAAGTCAGTCGCATCTGCATTACGGCTTGGTCTTTCGGCGGTCTCCACAAGTTACGCCCCGTTGGTGCGATGCCAATTATTTAACCAATGCTTGGACATTTATCTCAACCAGACAGCTCCAAGGTGAGGTCTTCCATGCGCCCGAATGTCGATTGGAAGTTGTGCTGGGAAAATGAGCTGCAACTGGCCGACCATGTCGAACTCTCCGACTTTTTTCGAAAGACCTATGGACGGACTGGCGCCTTCAACGCGGAGCCATTCGAAGGCGGCCGCAGTTGGGCCGGCGCGAGGCCGGAATTCCGCGCAATCGGCTACGACGCGCATGGGGTAGCGGCTCACATCGGCATGCTGCGGCGCTTCATCAAAGTTGGCGAGGTCGACTTGATCGTCGCTGAATTGGGCCTGTACGCGGTTCGTCCGGATCTTGAAGGGCTCGGAATCGGTTTTTCGATGCGCGTGGCGTACCCAGTGCTCCATCAGTTGGGTGTTCCATTCGCTTTCGGCACGGTTCGGCACGCGCTGCGAAACCATGTCGAAAGATTCTGCAGAGCCGGCCTCGCGAACATTGTGTCGGGCGTTCGCGTACGATCGACCCGTCCAGATGTGCATCCCGACCTGCCGCCCACGCGCCTGGAAGACGTACTCGTGTTGGTTTCGCCGATCGGACGCTCGATGGACGAGTGGCCGTCCGGTACCCTGATCGACCGGAACGGTCCGGAACTATGAAGCCTCTGGACTACATATGCGAAGGGCAGAGTGACAATGCCGATGGCACTGCAGAGCGCAGCGTCTATCTGACGTTTGACGATGGTCCCAATTCATTTTTCACACCGCAGATACTCAATGTGCTGGCGCAACATCAGGTGACGGCGACCTTCTTCGTTGTTGGGGCCTACGCGGCCGACGAGCCGGAACTCGTTCGCCGAATTATTACAGACGGGCACGGTATAGCCAACCACACGATGACTCATCCGGACCTGGCCAAATGCGGGTCCGTCGAAGTCGACTGCCAGATAGTTGAGGCAAACAGAGTCATAGGGATGGCTTGCCCGCAGGCCATGGTTCGGTACTTTCGTGCACCGTATGGCATCTGGACCGAAGAAGTAATCGCTGCATCAGCGGGTGCGGCATTGGCGCCCGTCCATTGGTCCATTGATCCACGCGACTGGTCTCGCCCCGGCGTTGACGCCATCGTCGACAGAGTGCTCGCCGATATCCGGCCGGGCGCAATCGTGCTGTTGCACGACGGGTGCGCTCCCGACGAATTGCAACCAGGCAATCAAGCCAGTCTGCGCGACCAGACGGTGACAGCGTTGTCACGCCTAATTCCAGAATTGCACGGCCGCGGATTTGTAATCCGATCACTTCCTCAACACCCCTGAACAAACAGAGATCCTATGGACCTTCTCACCACAGCCAGTACTGTTGCCGTTTCGTCTTATGCGGTGCTCTCGACTGTTTACAGAGGCATGCAAGCGGTCTACTCCCAACCGGAAAATGTTACGCCGCCGTCGGAAAGCTTGTTCGGATCCGACCGTTGGCCGAGCGTGGATGTCATTATCCCCTGCTACAATGAGGACCCGCGCACACTCGCGGCGTGTTTAGCTTCCATTGCAAATCAAGATTACGCCGGAACATTTCAGGTCTATCTGGTTGACGACGGTTCTGGAAATCGTAATGCCGTCATCCCGGTACATCACGCCTACGAGGGCGACCCGAGATTCAATTTCATTCTGCTCCGCGAGAATGTTGGCAAACGCAAGGCGCAGATCGCCGCCATCCGCCGCTCATCTGGAGATTTCGTGCTCAGCGTCGACTCTGACACGACACTTGCGTCCGACGTCATCACAAAGCTTGCAGTAAAAATGCGGGATTCCATGGTCGGAGCGGCCATGGGCCAGCTGACGGCATACAACCGCAGCGACACTTGGTTGACCCGATTGATCGATATGGAATACTGGCTGGCTTGCAATGAGGAGCGCGCGGCGCAAGGTCGCTTTGGTGCGGTCATGTGCTGCTGCGGCCCATGTGCAATGTACCGCCGGTCTTGTCTCCTTTCTCTGCTGGATCAATACGAGACGCAGCTGTTCAGGGGGAAACCAAGCGACTTCGGTGAAGACCGTCATCTTACGATCCTCATGCTGAAAGCAGGCTTTCGAACCGAGTACGTTCCAGGTGCCGTCGCGGCGACAGTCGTTCCGGACAAGATGGGACCTTATTTGCGCCAACAACTCCGCTGGGCACGAAGCACCTTCCGGGACACGATGCTTGCGCGAGGTCTACTGCGTGGCCTGGATCGCTATCTAACTTTGGATGTGATGGGAGAGAATCTCGGCCCATTGTTGCTCGGCATCGCGGTAGTAACGGCGCTCGGTGAGCTACTATTTTCACATACAGTAAATTGGTGGACGGTGCTGGCTATTGTCACGATGACCATAATCAGATCTACGGTGTTATCTTTCCGCACTCGGCAGCTTCGATTCATCGGCTATTCAATGCACGCGTTAATCAGGATATTCCTGTTGATCCCCTTGAAGGCTTACGCCCTGTGTACATTGAGCAATAGCGATTGGCTGTCGCGTAAAAGTGTTCCCCTGCCCAACAGGAGCACAAAGGAAATCACAAGCGCGATGCCGCTTGCCGGAGCAAATGCTGCGGGCAATTCTGGAATTGCGGAGTCACTTCATACTGCAGATCTTTCGCTCACAGCTGGTGAAGTCTGACGGCCTTGCAGCGCCGAGTGACCGAGTAAGTTGTGTCAGTCGACACGGGGTGAAGCTTTCGAGTTACCTATGGTCAGAACGGGAACTATCTGGAAGCGACACGTGGCATCTTGACGTTATTCTTTGGCGGAAGCGATACACGCGTCGCTCCGGCCGCGACTTTCCAAAGGTGCCATCTCAAGGCGGTGGCCTGCTCTGAACCAGAATTCGCAAGTAAGCTGCCGGTGGCCAATCGGACTCATTCCGCTTGAGATAGACGCATGTCCAATGTAGCAATCGACCTTACCGGCGTAACCAAATTATTCGGAAACAAGCTCGTTGTGGACGGGCTGTCCTTCACCGTTGCATCGGGAGAGTGCTTCGGTCTGCTGGGGCCGAACGGCGCAGGCAAGAGCACGATTGCGCGTATGCTCCTCGGTATGACCCGGCCTGACGCGGGTGATATAACAGTCCTCGGTCTACCAGTGCCGGCACGCAGCCGCTTGGCCCGCAAGGGCATAGGCGTGGTCCCGCAGTTCGACAATCTCGACCTGGAATTTACGGTACGCGAGAACCTGTTGGTGTTCGGGCGCTACTTCGGCATGAGTACAAGAGAGATCAACGCCGTCATCCCACGGCTCCTCGAGTTCGCTCGCCTTGAGAGCAAGGCGGATTCACGTGTCGGCCTGCTATCCGGCGGGATGAAGCGGCGCCTGACGCTGGCACGTGCTCTGATCAACGACCCCCAGTTGCTTGTGATGGATGAGCCCACGACCGGCCTCGACCCGCATGCCCGCCATCTGATCTGGGAGCGACTTCGTTTCCTGCTGGCGAGCGGAAAAACGATCATTTTGACCACCCATTTCATGGAAGAGGCTGAGCGGCTTTGTGATCGGCTGTGTGTTCTCGAGCGGGGACGCAAGATCGCCGAGGGCAGTCCTCATGCGCTGATCGACGAGTACATTGGGTGCAACGTGATCGAGATCTTCGGCGGCAATCCACAGGAGCTGATTTCGCTGATCAGACCGTACGTTCAGCGTGTCGAGGTAAGCGGCGAGACGCTCTTTTGCTATGCGCCTGAGCCGGAGGATGTGCGCATCCAGCTTCGCGGTCGAGCGGGTCTGCGTATTCTAGAGCGTCCACCCAGTCTGGAGGACGTTTTCTTGAGGTTAACCGGACGTGAGATGGAGAAGTGAGCAATGGGTGAACGTTTTGCGGCCGCTCTACCCGCCAACGCCTGGAACTGGATCGCGGTGTGGCGCCGCAATCATCTGGCATGGAAGAAGGTGGCATTTGCTTCAATGCTCGGCACCCTTGCTGATCCGATGATTTACCTTTTCGGGCTCGGCACTGGCCTTGGACTGTTGGTAGGCCGCATCGAAGGTGCATCCTACATCGCCTTTCTGGCAGCCGGCATGGTTGCGACGAGCGCGATGACAGCATCAACCTTCGAAACAATTTACGCGGTTTTCGGTCGAATGCGCGATCAGGGCACTTGGGAAGCAATCCTGCACACACAACTTACCCTCGGCGACATCGTTCTCGGTGAATTGACCTGGGCAGCCACAAAGGCCTTTCTGGCCGGTACGACAATTGCGATTGTTGCCGCCGCGCTAGGTTATGCCGCGTGGACGTCGGTTCTCTACGTGCTGCCGGTCATCGCTCTCACCGGGTTCGCCTTTGCGAGCCTGGCCATGCTCGTCATCGCGCTCGCGCCCAGTTATCACTATTTTATTTTCTATCAGACGCTTGTCATCACACCCATGCTGTTCCTTTCGGGCGCGGTTTTTCCAGTCGGCCAATTGCCAGGAGTGTTTCAGCAGATTGCGGCCTTCTCGCCGCTGGCGAATTCTATCGATCTAATCCGTCCGGTGATGCTCGGCCGCCTGGGCGACAATGTAGGGCTGCATATAGGCGCACTTTGCATGTTCGCTGTATTGCCTTTTTTTCTGTCGGCTGGACTGTTTCATCGACGACTAATGCGTTGACGCTTACCTACGCCCATCAACGAGAAGGAGGTCCGCAATGCCGGATTGCAAACTGCCCCCAGCGGCCCGGAGGCATGCGTGTGCCAGGAATCGCGAGTGGTACAACAACGCCGAAGCCGGGCGCCACCCAGCCGCTGCAGGCACGCGCCCATCTTCGCGACCACACCTCGGAGTACAGGCTGGGTGGTGAGGCGCGCGGACCCACCCGGAGCGTTCAAGCGATAGCAGCCAAGCTTCTTGTGCGCGTCCCCAGACCGTCGCGGCCATTATTTAGTTGGATACACATGCAATGACCCACAACGAACCAACTCCTGAGCCTTTTGTGATCCTTGCTATGCCAAGGACCGGAACACACTATTTAGAAGAATTGCTAAACGAGCATCCGACCGTTCTGAGTAACGGTGAGTTGCTAAACGAATATGATCCCAATTGGCCCAGCACGGATCGCCTGCTAGGCACGGATCGCGAGCTTCTTGAGCTTGCCTATGTGCGCTGCCCTATGCGCGACTACAAGAATGTGACGCATCTTGGCTGCAAGATCAATGAACCTCAGTTTCGCGAGCGTCCAGCATTCTTTGCGGAATTAGCTCGTTGGCCAGCACTCAAGGTCATCCTCGTTGTTCGCCGAAACGTATTGGAATCGCTCCGATCCTTTGTGCAGGCCAGGGAAAGCGGTCAGTGGCTGAAGTTCAGCTCGGACAACGATACCGCTCGGCCACCGAGCGTCAGGTTGTCAATCGCCGACTGTGAGGCTTATTTCAAAGCCGCCGACGATTTTCACGCTCGCGTTATGGACTCCTTCACGTCGACCAACCTGCTTGTAATGGAATACGAGAGCCTACTTCACGAACCTGCCCAATGCTTGGGAGCGGTTTGGGATTTCCTGGGCGTTCCAGCGCTTGAGCCATCAGATAACGCCATCTTGCAGCGCCAGGAAACGCGACCGCTTGATCAAACGGTGGAGAACTTTGACGAGTTGCGGATTCACTTCGCACGCGGACCTTATTCAAGATTTTTTGACCTCGGAGATTCAATGCGCTCCTACGCTTAATCGCTTGTACCGCGTGCTCTGATGGGCGTGTAGGATATCCTGCAGTTTGCGCGCATTCCGTTCCAAAACTGACAAACCAAAGTCACCAAGGCAACCGGCAGTCGATCTGCGGCGAACATCAAAGGGCACGGGCGCAAGGCGACCTGGTCAATTCCCTCTCTGATGAAGCACTTCCTCAGACGCGATCTTTGGCGAGCCTCGAGTGCAGAATTCCGGCAAGGTGGAGGGTTCCAGTGCGCAACTGCACCAATCTCGCTGGACGGGACAGGCGTCCAGTTGGCACGGCGCTTGCTCCGAGATGACAGCAGCGCTCGACCGGAGCGCAGCATGGGAGAAGGAGGAGCCCCCACCCCGATCCGGTCAGGGAGAGAGAAACGATGTTGGTTCCAAGAGTCCCCCGCGCGATCGCAGCGCCCCGCAAGCGCCATTTTGCCCGGACCTACGTGCAGGTACTTGCCGCCATGGTCCTTGGAGCCGCAATTGGCTACCTCTATCCGGAAACCGGCCAAAGCCTGAAGCCGCTCGGCGATGCCTTCATCAAAGTCATCAAGATGATTATCGCACCTGTCATCTTCCTGACAATTGCGACCGGCATTGCCGGCATGAGCGATCTGCAGAAGGTCGGCCGAGTTGCCGCCAAGGCGATGGTTTATTTCCTTACCTTCTCGACGCTTGCACTCGTTGTCGGGCTGATTGTCGCGAATATCGTTCAGCCTGGCGCCGGCCTCAACATCGATCCGGCCTCGCTCGATGTCGAAGCCGTTAAGGGCTATGTGGCCACGGCTCACGAGCAGTCCGTGACCAGCTTCCTGATGAACATCATCCCGTCAACGATTGCCAGTGCCTTCGCGGAAGGCGACATCCTGCAAGTCTTGTTCTTCTCGGTCTTGTTCGGCATTGCTCTGGCGATGACCGGAGAGACGAGCAGGCCGGTCGTTACCTTTCTCCAGGCGCTCACCGCCCCCATTTTTAAGCTCGTCGGCATTCTGATGAAGGCTGCACCCATCGGCGCCTTCGGCGCTATGGCCTTTACGATCGGCAAATACGGAATCGGTTCGGTGGCCAACCTCGCGATACTGGTCGCGACGTTCTATCTGACCGCCTTCCTCTTCGTGTTCGGGGTTCTCGGCGTGGTCTGCCGCTGCAACGGCTTCTCGATCTTTTCTCTTGTCCGCTACATCAAGGACGAGCTGCTGCTTGTCCTGGCAACGTCCTCCTCGGAGGCCGCGCTGCCCTCGCTCATGGAGAAGATGGAGAAGGCCGGCGCCGCGCGTTCGGTCGTAAGTCTCGTCATCCCTACTGGATACTCATTCAATCTGGACGGCACCAATATCTACATGACGATCGCCGCCCTCTTCATCGCGCAGGCGACGAACACAGATTTGTCAATTGCCGATCAGATCCTCCTGCTGCTAATTGCGATGCTTTCCTCGAAGGGTGCGGCAGGCGTCACCGGCGCCGGCTTCATCACATTGGCCGCTACTCTGTCTGTCGTGCCGAGTGTTCCCGTTGCCGGAATGGCTCTAATTCTTGGCGTGGACCGCTTCATGTCGGAATGCCGCGCGCTGACGAATTTAGTCGGTAATGCGGTGGCATCGCTCGTTGTCGCTCGCTGGGAAGGCGAATTGGACCAGTCCCGGATGGAAGCCGCTTTCCGCGGTTAGGGTTACATCAAACGGGCTCCCCGCAAGCAAGCAATAGCGCGACGTGTAAGTCACGGCCTTCACAGCAGTCGAATTGCCGGCCTCCAAAGAGCGCTGGAAATAGTGTACTAACGCGGAGAGTAATACAACACCATGAAGCCCCTAAGCAAACGAACGGTTCACGGAAACTCATCTGGGTCCGCATGGAGCGCTGTTCGTCGAATGCGTTATCAACCGTGGGGTGTGGTAACTATTTCAGCTTGCCGCCCCAAGCCGTCGCGGGATCGCACCGGATGACGGAGGACCGGCCGATCAGAATCGCTAGGGGAAAGCGCGTCACAATTGCCGATCTCGCCCGCGAAGCCGGAGTCAGCGTAGCAACAGTCGATCGGGTTCTGAACGTCCGCCTTCCGGTGCGAGAGGAGACCGCCCAGCGGGTCCATGCGGCCGCGCACGCGATCGGCTATCATGCTGCCGGTCTCATCAAACAGCGCTTGCAGCAGCACCTGCCGCACTACAAGCTGGGCTTCATCTTGAGAAAACCTGCCCACGATTTTTACCAAGATTTCGCTCGCAATATTGAAGAGTCGGTCAGTATGGCTAAATCCTTCCACGGCCTTCCGATCATCGAGTTCGCGCAGTCACATTTGCCGCGTGACCTGCTCCCGCTTCTTAAGGACCTTGGAAGCCGCTGCCAGGCGATCGCCATGGTGGCGGCCGATCACCCGAAAATCACAGCATCAGTCGAGGAGCTCAAGGCGAAAGGTATCCCGGTATTTTCGCTGTTATCCGACTTCGCCGATGGCGTGCGCGAGGGCTACATCGGCCTCAACAACAGCAAGGTCGGACGGACTGCCGCTTGGGTGTTTTCCAAGGCCGCAAAACGGCCCGGCAAGGTGGCGGTGTTTGTCGGAAGCCATCGCTTCCAGGCGCATGCGACGCGGGAAACGGCCTTTCGTGCCTATTTTCGTGAGAACGCGCCCAAATTCGAGGTGCTTGATCCGCTCGTGAACCTTGATGAACGGCAGCTCACTTACGAAAAATTGCTGGATCTTATGCAGCGGGAACCAGAGCTCGTCGGCTTCTATATGGCCGGCGGGGGTATAGAGGGAGCAATTTCCGCGCTCCGAGAAGAGGGGAGCGGTCAGGATCTCGTCGCGATCGTGAGTGAAATGACGCCGCAGTCACGTGGGGCGCTTGCGGATGACATCTTGACGATGGCGGTCGGCACGCCAATGCGCCGACTTTGCCAGGAGCTGATAATGGCAATGGAGCGGGCCATCAAAGCCGGCGTCGCGGAGAGCCCGGGGCAGACATTTCTGCCGTTCGACATTTATCTTCCGGAAAATATTTGACCTTGATGGATTTCTATCATGAGCGCCCATTTTCCTTTCACCGATGAAAGGAAAGCTCGATTGACTCGGCCGTCTCTGTCCGATCTGTGAACCGGCGTGGTTCCGTCTTGAAAGAAGCCGGATGCCGAAATGGCAGCCGCGCTTCATGGAAGGAAAGTCAAGCAATGCGCCAGGTATCGCCCCGCTTTGCACTCGATCACATGGCGGCGCCCCGCCTTGACGTCAGTGCGCTTTTCGCGCTTGCCCGTGACCAAGGCCTGACCGACGTCCAAATCCGTTACCCTCATTTCAGCAATCCTGTCGCACGCGGCATTCCGGCTGCGGACGTTCGGTTTGCCGCTACCGAAGCGGGCGTCACGATCATCTCTGTCAACGCCTTGCAGCGGTTCAACGACTGGACTCCAACGCGTCAGGCCGAGGCAAGCAACCTCGCCGATTATGCGACGGCGTGCGGGGCAGAGACGCTCGTGTTGGTGCCGGCCAACCGCAGCTCGTGGCCCACCAATAGCGAGCGCCAGGACAATCTTCGTTTCGCTCTAAACGAGATCAAGCCAATCCTCCAGTCGCGGGGTCTGATCGGTCTCATCGAGCCGCTGGGTTTCCGAACCTGCTCGCTTCGATCAAAGAAGGAAGCGGCCGAGGCCGTTGCCGCGGTTGATGGCCAGTCCGTCTTTCGCCTCGTGCACGACACGTTCCACCACACCCTGGCCGGGGAGACATGCCTGTTCTGCGAGCTTACCGGCCTGGTGCACATTTCAAGCGTAAACGACCCGACCTTCTGGATTTACCCCGATCGCTTTCTTGCAGGTTCCGACAATGGCAGCCAGATTCAGGCGCTGCTGGATGGCGGCTACGCGGGACCTTTCTCGTTCGAGCTGATCGAGGAAGTCCATTCTCTGGACGATCTCGCAGGCGCACTTGCCGCCAGCATCGACTTTATCCGGCGAGGGCTATTGTCGTCAAAGTAGATGGTGACAGGTGTAGTGACTATAGGTGCGCCTGAATTTTCCGAGGGTTCACAGCGGGGCAGCCATCCGAGATGCCTCCTGTATCATTATCTCCCGCATCCAGATGCTTGCCGGATCGCTATTGTGGAGGGCCGGCCATTGGAGGGTCTCGGTGAATGTGGGAAATGGCAGCGGAAGTTCGATAACCCGCAGGGGGAACGTTTTTTCGAAATGCCTGACCAGCCGTAAGGGCATGGTCGCTATACGAGCTGTGCCGGACACCATAGGTGGAATCATGCTGAAGCCCTGCACGGCGACCTCGACACGTCTCTTAAGGCCATGCTCAAGCAAAAACCATTCCTCGATAGACGGCTTCATCGTACGCCCGAACCTGACCGCGACGTGCCTCATCGACATGTATCTCTCGAATGTAAGCTGCTGTGGCAGCTGCTTGTTTGTGGGACAGCCTACGCACACGAGCTTCTCGTCAAACAGCGCAATGCTTGAATGCACACTCGACGTGAACATATCCGGTAGAATTAGAAAATCGACGTCACCGCGCCGGAGAAGCTCATCGGGGCTATCGTCGACAGGCAGCAGTTCGAAGCTGACGGCGGGGGCTTCCCGTGAAATACGCTCCACAAGCTTTTCGAAAAACACGAGCGTGACGAAATCGGAAAGAATGATCCTGAAGAGGCGATCGGCTCGAGCTGGGTCAAACGGATCCGAAGAAATAATCGAGCACTGGATGTGCTGGAGAGCGTCGCGAACTGCGGGGGCAAATGCTGCCGCACGCGGGGTTAGAAATCGTTCGCGACCTCTTATCGTAAACAGTTCATCGCGGAAATAATCGCGCAGTCGGGCGACGGCCGCACTCATGGCGGGCTGACTCAGGTTGATCCTGCGTGCCGCCGCCGAGAGATTACGCTCCGTCAGGAGTGCGTCGAGCACAACGAGGAGATTTAGATCAAGTCCTTTGAAACGCATGTCATCAGCCATCCATGGGATGGATGCCTTTAACCGAAACAAACGACTTTAACAATTTAGCATTCTTGCAATCTTTTGTCGCAAAAAGTTTATGATGGATGACGTTAAGGTCCGACATATGAGCCGCGTGATCTGCCGAAGCGAGCAATCGTTCGTACTGTGCAGGTCAGAGATTGGCAGTTTGAAACGCCGGGCCGATGGCGCCGGGCTATCAACCAGCGTCTTCGGCGGCCCCGACCTAGCTGGGCGTGGAATCTAATAGGGTGCACCTTTCCAGTCCGAGGCGACTGATGGGCGGTTTGATCCTAAGCTGCCGTGAGGCCTGTGCCAATTGTATCGGCGAGCCAATGCAGCAGTCCGGCAGCGTTTTTGAGAGCTGTTGTAGGCTCGGCCTAAGCCCATTGGCGCAAGCCTATCTGAACGAAGCGCTTGGCCTTGCCGCTATCCGGTATGTGATCTGTGGTGTCTTCTCGTCCTGCTGTTCTTGTTTTGGAACGCCCTTATGGTGAGCCCATCCGGGACGTGGGGCACCGGGAGCACAAAGGTGCAGGCAGGCCGTCAATAGACCGTGGGCTGAGAGCCCGAGCTCGTTACATGGCCGCCCCTGGCGACTTTCCCGGATGCGCTGCGAGCGCGGATCAGTAGATGTCGTGTTGCCCGCCAGCTCCCGTCTTTGACCGAGCCAAGAAGGAGGAACGGGCATGCTTATCATCGGACTGGATATTCACCGCGCCTTCGCCGAAGCAGTGGCATGGGAGGAGGGCAGGCTCAGGCGACTCGGCCGCGTCGACATGCGGCGCGATCTGCTGGCGGCGTTCGCCGCGAAGCTGTCGCCGAACGATGTCGGGGTGATCGAGGCCACCGGCAGCGCGACGTCCGCTGCAGCTGTGATTGCGCCGCATGTGAAGAAGGTGGGGATCGCCAAGCCGAAACAGGTGTTTATCGTTGCCTATGCCAAGATCAAAACGACGATCGACGCCGACGTTCTTGCGCAGCTCTATGCCAGCGGCTTCTTGCCAGAAGTCTGGATTGCGGACGAGCCGACGCAGGCTCTGCGTCGACAGGTGACACGGCGCAATCAGATTGTCCGACAGAGATCTCGATTGAAGAGCGTCATCCAGTCGATCCTTCATAGCCACCTGATCCGTCCTGCCCGCATGCCGACCTGTGCGGCGCCAAGGGTCGGACCTGGTAATCGAGCAGGTCGTACCGCAGGACGAGCGCCTCGCGATCGATGGGCATCTGCGCGAGTTCGACCGATTGGGCGAAGACCTCCAGGTCATCGAACGCGATCTTGTCCGCTCGGCTCTCGAGGATGAAGGCGTGAAGCGGCTGATGACCATTCCCGGCGTCGACATCACCGTCGCGCTGGCGATGAAGGGCGGCGATCGGCGACGTGTCGCGCTTCGACGATCCGCAGAAGCTCGTGACCTATCTCGGGTTGAACCCAAGCGTCCAGCAGTCCGGCCAGGTCCGGCCTACCATGGGCGGATCACCAAGCAGGGCCGTGGTCATGCGCGCGGCATGCTCGTCGAGGCGGCCTGGGCGGCCGCTCGTGCTCCCGGACCGTTGCGAGCCTTCTCCCTGCGGCGTGCGAGCCCGGCGCGGACAGCATGTCGCGGCCGTGGCAACCGCACGCAAACTCTCTGTCGTGATCTGTCATCTGTTGAGAAGGGCGAGAGTTACGCGTAGGCTCGACCCTCCCTGCATGCCAAGAAGCTTGCGCGATGTGGAACTCAAGGCCGGGAGCAAGGCTGTGCGCGGCCAAAAGGGAGCGCACGCCTACAACATAAAGAGCCACCGGGAAGAAGAGCGCCGCTGGGTGGAGCAGGCCGAGGGCGCCTATGCACGCCTCGTCGCCGGTTGGAACCCACGAGGTCCGAAGAGGGTAGGCACGGATGCCGCAAACCGGGCGCCCAGCTTGGCATAAGGGCTACGTGGCCTCAGGAAGCGTCGTCGCCAATGCAGACCATGGACGAATTCCCAGCCGATGCCGAGATGCCGGTCGACCGTGCCTGTCGCCGTCCGGTGATGCGATGCCCCCGAGCGGATGAGTTCGCCCCGGATGCTCCCGGTCACGACGCACGGGTTCGGGTTCCAAGGCGCTCAGTTTTGTTCGCGCCCAATCGGTGTAGGACGCGGCAGAAAATACGAGCGTGACGAAATCGGGAAGAATGATCCTGAAGCGGCGATTCGGTAGAGCCGGGTCAAACTATCCGACGAAATAAACGAGCACTGGATGGGCGGGAGAGCGTCGCGAACTGGAGGGCAAGAGCTCCCGGACGCAGCGTTAAGTTTGAATACCTCCGCGGACATGGTCGCGAGCTTATCGCGCAAATAATCGAGCAGCCGAGCGCCGGCCGCACTCATGACCGGCTGGGCTCGGTTAATCCTGCATGCCGCGCCCATGAGGTTGCGCTCTGTCGGGAGTGCGTCGAGCACAACGACGAGATGTAGTTCACGATCTTTGAAACGCGTGGTCAACTATCCAAAGTGTGGATGCCTTTCATCGAAACAAACGATTTCATCAATGTTCTGGAATCCTGCATGGGCAGAAGCACCTGACGCACACCGATGCCCCCACTGCCTCATGGCGTGGCGAGCGTCTTAAGAAACCGCCCGAAAGGAGATTTTTCATGCGCTCTACCGGGCAGTGGAGTGCTGGGAAAGGGAGTTGCAACTGACCGGGTCCGACTTCTTCCGAGCCTATGGACAGACTGGGAGACGCGCACGGTGTAGCGGCTCACATCGTCATACTGCACCTACGCCACACACCGGCCGGACCTGATCCGGCTTTATGAGCATTGGGCTTTGTCAGTTGCCCAAGCGTGAT
>NZ_RZSF01000016.1:0-47167 GCF_004023325.1 Mesorhizobium sp. M1A.F.Ca.ET.072.01.1.1
GCCTGCAGACCACCTTTTGCATAGAAAAAGATATCCCATTCGTGCGGATAGCGTAGCCCCAACGTGTAAGAGGACAGGAACGCCGTAGCGGGAAGCTTGCCGGCCCAATAAAGTGAAAACGAGTTCATCGCTTCCAGAACCCCGTTCTTCACCCCGTCGAGGAGTTCGAAGTCACCAACGATATCCTTTGCCTTGAACGGCTGAAATTCGAGTTGGCCTCCGGTTTTTTCCTTGATGGTGCCACACCAGTTTTGGAAGGTTTCAAGTCCGACACCCGCCGGCCACGAGGTTTGGATTTTCCAGGTGATTGCGTCTGCGGCTCCGGCCCTTCGAACCCAGGGCGCGGTGACCGCCGTCGCCGTTAGCCCAGCGACAAGTCCACTCGTCTTCAGAAATTTTCGCCTTGATTGGGAACGCGATTCTCCGTCCATTGCTTTCCTCCCTGTTCGGCAAGCGGGCAAATGATGGGCCCGTCGCCGGTCTCAAATCGCAAAATCAATGACGCAAAGGATGTCCCGTTCTTATGGGACCAGAGCTGCCTCCTTTTTCGCAGTCGTTTCCAGCCGGATGCCAACGCCACAAACGATAGCGACAGGGACCGGCGCAGCCTGTAAATAACATAACGCGGCGCAATCATTTTCAACCACTGCGCGCCCGATCCATAGTATGCCTGTGCGGCTGTAATAAATCCATTGGTGAGTCACGCCCAATGACGCGCTCGGGGCGTCGATCTGGTGCTTCAGGATTGGGATTGGGGTAAGAGCCATCGGCTCGTACTGAGCGAGTCTTTGCAGGCCCGCGAGGTCAGGCAAATGTAGGACGCGCGAGTTGCTGGTGATGAGCTGTTCGACACGCAGTTGCTGAACTACCGATTGAGATGGGGCACACTCAGTCCGAGCGCGTCCGCCATGACTTCCCCATGCGGTATAAACCAGCTCTGGCAAATGGCCCGTTCGGGCGTCTCCCAGCTATTTGCGCAGGCGGGATGATGGCGGCGCCCGGCGGGAGCATGGAGTGCACGATAGGCCTTCTGCAGCTTCTGCTGGCGTCCGGTGGATACGGATCGGTCAGCCGACCGTCGCTTGACCCGTTGCCTCCTTAATCTTGTCCAAGACCGCTTCAGGCGCCACGTCGCGCTTCAGCTCCTTCAACTCATTGTCTGCTTCCGTCGGAACATCCAGGCGCTTCGCGATCTCCTCGACCAGTTTGATGAGCTTGGTCGTCTCATGCTCGTTGAGCAGGCTCACCTGCAGATCGAGGTCTGCCCGCGCATCATCCTGGGCGGCCATGCGGTTCTGGTTGATCAGTACGAACGTTGAGAGAAAGATCGCCTCGACCGAGGCGAACATGGCCAGGATAACCAGAGAAGGATCCCAGGGTTTTATAAAGTTCACGATCTCGAAATTTAGGCCGATCCAGGCGCCAAAGAAGACGAGGTGGATGTAGACGAACATCATGCTGCCGGCAAACCTGCTGATTGCCGCCGCCGCGCGCTGCTCCAGCGATGCTGCCTTGGCATCGCGCTTTCGCCTCTCGACCAGTGCCTCGATGTTCCGCGCCAGGGCAGGGGCGAGGCCTTCCGCCGCCGGCGTGGTCGGAGTGGCGTACCCCTGGTCCTCTGGAGCGGCTTTGGGATTCATTGTTGTCTCTCCCGTCTAGGCAGCCTAACTCCCTATTTGGCAATTCGCTCCATTTCGCCGCTGTCCTGAGTGCCGAACGAGCGCCTTGTCCGGCGATCCTGCCCGATGCAACAGCGGTTGCTGCAGACCGGTGCAGGCTCGCTTCGCGTTGAGTTCGCAGGGCAGGACTCCTACTTAAGGGGATGCCCGCGAGCAGAAAAATCGATTCGACTGCACGGCTGGTTGCAGAGTGGCCGCTATCCCCGGCGGCGACGCTTGGATCGTCGGTGCGGGCGAGGGGCATTTTTCTTGAAATGCGCGCTCGCCTTCCGACGGACTTGAGAAGCCTGCTCCATAGCGAGTCCCGGGTTCTCACCTTGCGTCTGCCGGAGGGCTCCCATGCCAATGTTGAAGCCGCATCGGCGATCGTGTCCAAAGCCATGCAGGACATCGAAGACTTGCCCGTCATGCCTCGCGAGGTCGAGGACATTCTGACGATCTCGGCGGGCGAGCGTCACCGCTGGCTCAAGGCCGGCCGCTTGCAGAGCGCCGGGACGCGGACGGTGAAACTGCGTGGGCGCGCGAGGAAAATCACCTTCCACGTTTTTGATCCGCGCCTGATCGAGGATGTGCTCGACCGTGACCTTGTAGCGGTCTGGCGCGAGGAAGACGCTGCGAGAGCCGCCGAGAACCGACGCCGAGCCGCTGCAAAGGCGGCGCTCAAGCGCTCGCAAAAGAGCCGCGGCGCGGCCGAAACCGACGACAGCCAAAGCGAGGCAGTCCACTCCAAGTTGCGCGGCTGGGAAGACTTCGAGAGCGACGGGCTCCTCCGCTGAGGCGGGGACGCCGTGTCATCTGGTGGACCGCAGCGGCCTTTGAGGACAGCGATGTCGGCCTCGCGGTCCACACCGGGCGGCGAGAGACCGACGCGCCGACGAGAAACACGTCACGCGCGTCACCCGGCGACATATTCACGATACTCTTCGGTGGTGACACTCGGAGCCACGATTCTGTCGGCCTCGCTTCTCGAAGAAGGCTGGCTAAGACAATTGGCGGCAGTGTGGGAAAGAGCGTGACCATAGAGACATGACAAAGCAGAGAATTCTTTTTGATACCGATCCTGGCGTAGATGATGCCCTCGCGCTGCTTTACCTGCACCGTCATCCGAACATCGAACTGCTCGGCATCACAACTGTCTTCGGCAACGCATCGATATCGGTTACAACGCGCAATGCCAGGTTCCTCGCCGAGGCTTGGGGGATCAAAGCGCCCGTTCACGCCGGTGCTTCCGTTCCGCTAAACTGGTCCGGGGCGCCGCACCCCTATCCTGTCCATGTTCATGGCGCGAACGGGCTGGGGGATTATCCTATTGCCCAGGAAGCGCGGGAGGAGAAGGACACTGCCGCGCGATTCATCGTCGATACCGTCCGGCAGAATCCGCGTCAGGTGCGGTTGCTTGCTGTCGGAGGCCTGACCAACTTGGCGCGGGCACTGGAGGCCGATCCGGCGATAACAGATCTGGTGCAGGACGTCGTCGTCATGGGCGGCGCGTTCGAAGTCCCTGGCAATGTGTCGCCCGTTGCCGAGGCCAATATCTACGCAGATCCGAAGGCAGCCGATCGAGTGTTTGCAGCCTCGTGGAAAGTGACCGCGGTTCCGCTCAATCTCACAAATCAAACGGTGATGACGCGACAGGATCTCGCCGCGGTCTCGGAAGGTGCCGATGCCGCCATGCAAATGGTAGCCGCATTGTCGCAAGGCTACATCGACTTCTACTTGCAATGGGGCGAAGCGGGTATGCTCGTGCACGACTGCAGCGCCGCCGTCTACCTGACCGACCCGCACTTATTCGCCACCCGATCCGGTTCGATCGTCGTATTGGAGGACGGCCCGGCGGCAGGTATGACCGTGCAGAGACTGGGCGCCGCCAGTTATTCACCGAACAAATGGGATCAACGTCCAATGCAGTCGGTGTGCGTTGGTGGCGATGCTGCAGGAATCTTGGCGAGGATTTACGCTGTCTGCAGGGGAAGTTTCGCGGAGCCATCCCCAAAAAGCTAAAAAGGCTCCCTCCGGCTAGAGAGCCGCGATAGCGAAGCCGAGCCTGTGGCGCGGCTTCTACCGGCAGCCATCCAGCGGGTCGGGCTCGAATGGTTCACCAGACTTGCCCGACGCGAATTGTTCCTCGAACGCGATTCTTGCAAACCGATCCGGTCTGTTCAGATCAGGACTTGTTCGTTGTCGACGGTTCGGTATCGGACAGCCTCCGGTGCACCGCCTCATCGGCTTTGTCGGCGGCGGACTTGACGACATCGCTGACCTTGTCAGCGAGCGTGCCTTCGCTCGACGCCTGCCGTCCTGCTTCGTCGCTGGCCGCCTGGTAGGCTTCGGCTGCAACCTGCTTCACCTGGTCGACGCCCTTCTCGAGCGCGTCCTCGGCCCTCTCGCGAAGCTGTTCGCGATAGCCGCCGAGCCGCTCGTCTTCGAGTTGCGTGTGGGGCAGCATCGCGCCGATCGCCGCTCCGATCGCGAGACCGACAGCAGCAACTGCCAGAGGCTGATCCTCCATCAACTGCTGCGCGGAACGAGTGGCCCTCGTCGCCATGTCGGCCGTGGCTGTCGCCGAGTTTGTCAGCGTCTCCGCCGCGCCGCTTGCCAAGTCAGAAACGCTACCGGCTGCGCTGCTCGCCATGTCAGACATGGTGCCGGCCGCACTGCTGGCCATTCCCGAGACAGTGCCGGCCGCACCGCTGGCCATGTCGCCGACAGAGGCATAGGTGTCCGAAGTCATGGCTCCGGTTCCCGCCGTGGATGTGCCGTCATGGCGGTCCGAACCGCGACGGGTCGCGTAGCCGGGCGCGGGGGTTGCGGCGGAAGCGCCGCTGCCCAGCATCAGCCAGGCCAGACCGGCGCCGATTACGGTTAGTGGCAGAGGATTGTCTCGCACCTGAGCCTTCAGGTTGTGGAGCATGTCGGAGCCTGCACCGCCGCTGAAAACACCGGTGAACTCATCGAAGAGCTGGCCGGGCGTCATCTTGCCTCGAATGGACTCGGCGGTCGCTACCACCCTTGCTCGCGTGGCCTCGGCTTCGCGTTCGAGTTCGGCTGCGGATTTGTCGCTCATCTCGCTTGTTCCTTGATTACGTTCGCGTCACGCTTCAGTTGCTCCTGCGTACGGTCCGGCGCGAGCTCGGAGGGCGACATGCTCGCCATGCCGGTCCGCAGGAGGATGACACCCAGCACGGCAACGACCACTCCGACGAGCAAGGCGGACCAGCCGGCGCCCAGGCCGAGGCGGGTCAGGGCAATGACGAGCGCTTGCAGCAGCACTATCAGTGCGGCGAGGAGACATACCGCGCCGCCCAGAACCCCGACGGCGCCGGCCTCCGCTTTAGTCACGCTCTCGGACAGCTCCGCGCGCAGGAGTCTGGCCTCCGTTTGCACCAGCGTGCTCACCTGCTGTGCCAGATCGGCGACCAGAGTGCCGAGGCTTTGGTTGTCTTGAGTGTTCATTTCTTTAGCTCCGCTGCCTTCCTGGGAGCGCCGCCGTCGACGCCCCAATTGGTCGTCGCGTCATCCCATGGCTCGCTCGCCTGCGCACCAGTCTGCCTGCTCGTTTCCCTACCAGTCTTCCCAGTCTTCCGTGGCGTCGCTGCGCTCTGCCCCGCGCGGCGTGTTTCCGGGGGAGAAGCCTTTATGAACCGTCCGAGCGCCAGTCCTGCCAGCACCGAACCAGCGATCAGAGTGCCGGGATTTTGGCGGCCGAAGTTCTGAATTTCCTCAAGCACCTCGCCGAAGGGCTTCTGCTTCAACGAGGAGGACAGCCTCTCCAGTCCGCCTGCCGCATCCCGCATGAAATTCGACGCCGAGCTCTGGTCGCTGTTGGCCAGATGGTCGCTTGCGGCACGCAGAGCGCCGCCGAATGCCGCCAGGCTCGATCCGATGTCGCGCTGCGTTTCCTCGGCCCTCTCCGACAGGACCTCCTGTGCTTCCGACGCATAGTCGACTGCCCTGCGAGCGACCTCGTCGCGGGCATCGTGGAGCGCTTCGCCGGCGCTTTGGGTTTCTTTCTTAACTCGATCGGAAACTTCGTTCTTCGCCTTGCCGAAGTCGGCCGGCTCGCGGCCCTGATTATTTTCGCGCTGCATGACGCCTCCTAGTGAAAGCCGAGAAAGGAGAGTATCGCGAGCACAACCACGATGAGACCGATAAGATAGATGACACTGTTCATGGCGCAGGCTCCTCCTTGCCTGTTCCAACTTCGCGCCGGCCGCGATGTTCCCTTCCGCGACCAGGATTTTTTGTAAGTAGCTACTTACCCCGATCGGCGCCTCCGAAGCCGGTAAGCTCGTCATCCGAACAGAGCAGCCGCGGCTGCGCCGGATCGGAGATATCGAGCTTGTCCCAAGGTATGCGATAGAGGCCCTCGCGGCGGCGCAGCGCGAAGAGGTCGAGCAATGCGGTGCCGATGGCCAAGGCCGACAGGCGTTCAAAAGCTGCGAAGATGCCGACATGGAATTCGGTGACGACGAGGTCGTCGCCGTCCTGCTCGGCGATGACCTCCTCGATATGGCCGATGCTCCTGCCGCCCTGCGTGAGAACGCGCCGACCAGCCAGATGCTCGAGATTCACATTCGCCATCCTCAGGCTCCCGGGATTCGGCCGACGATGCGATCGCGCAGCCACCTCTGCCAGGCCAAGATCTTGGTCCTGCGCACGTCGATATCGAATTCGATGTCGACGCCGATGTCGCGCACCTTGGTCCAGGCGATGCGATGCGGCCGTGCCTGCTGCTTCCCGCTCAGCCTTGCCGCCAGCCGCGCCGTTAATCGCCCAGGCCGAGCGCCAAGCCGTCGGGCCAGCGCAATCGCGCCAAGCTCGACCGCAACGACCCTCGGCGGCTTGCCCTGCCTCAGCTCGGCGACCAGTCCATCCACCTTGCCGATCTTGACCTGCTCGCGGTCGACGACCTGCTTGTCCAGGATATCGCGCAGCAGCTGCATCAGGTGCCTCCGAACATCTGCAGGGGAATAGTCACCACCGCCAGCACGAAGCCGAGTGCGATGACGAAGATCACGGCGGCATTGGAGATGACGCCGTTGCGGTGCTGGCCGACATAGCGCTCGTCATTCAGCAGGAAGAGGAACGGAACGACCGTCAGCGGCAGACTGGCGGCGGTCAACGCCATTGAGAAGATGGTGAGCCTCAGCGGGTCGAGACCAAGCGCTATCGGAACGGCTGCCAGAAAAAGCGTGAGCGTGTAGACGAGGCTGAAGCCGGGATCGTCGCGCGGCTTGAGATCCTCGCCCCAGGTCCAGCCGAACCCTTGCGCGACGAGATAGGCCTGCTGCAGCGCCACTTCCAGAGCGGCTCCGAAACAGGCGATGCCGAGCGATGCGACGAAAAGGACGAAGCCCCAGAAGCCGAACACCGAGATCAGCATCAGCGGGAGCTGGTTGTAGTCGTCCACCTGGTTCACGCCATGGGCGCCGAGCACAAGCGCGGCCACGATCAGCACGGCCACGGAGATCGTTCCTCCGAAGCTCATGCCGAGACCGGCAATCGCCCGATTGGTGCCGAGATAGCTCTTGTCCCATTGATCCTCGACCGCGCCCGAGGAATAGAACATGAAAAGGTAGGGCGAGATGGAAGCGCCGAGGATGCTGACGGCCATGAACCAGTAGTTCGCCGTATCGTGTTGTGGCAGGCTGGGCACGGCACCGGCAGCCACCTGTTTCCATTCGGGCTTCAGCATCACCGCTGCGACGACGAAGCAGAGCGTGATCAAGCCAAGCATCGATACGCCTTTCTCGATGAGGCCGAACGTGCCTTTCCACAGCAGCAGCCACGCGAGGAAAGCCGCTGGCAATGCCCACCATTGAAAGCTGATCCCGGTGGCAAACTCGGCAGCGATGGCAACCCCGCCTATTTCTGCGGAGAGGACCAGGAAATTGACCAGAAGGACTGCAAGCAGCGGCCAAAGGAAAGCATTGAAGCCGAAGCGTTCGCGGATGCCGTCGGCGATGGTGTGGTGGCTCACGGCGGCGAAGCGACCGGCCATCTCGACCAAGAAAATGATGCAGATGGTGCCGAGCACGATCGCCCAGATGAGTTGGAAGCCGAACAGGGCACCGGCCTGCGCCGCCGTCGCCATCGAACCGACCTCCAGGAAACCACCGACGCTGGTCACGACGCCAAGCGAAATTTCCAGCAGCTTCTTCATCGTTGCGGCGCGAAATAGCCGCGATAGGCCGTGGCGAGATCCGCCTGCGCGGCGCGAAGCTCATTGCGTGCCCGGCTGGCCTGCGCCTCCTGTTCGGCCTCGACCGCGCTCTCGGCCCCGCTTGCCGCGGTGGACAGCCGGCTGACCGCCGCCTTCAGCGTGTCTCGCTTTGCAGGATCGGACGGGGAGGCCGATTCGACTTGCCGGCCGGCATCGGCGAGTGTCTCGGCGAAGGATTGTAGGGCAAAGGACGCGTAGTGGGACGGCGCGGCGCCGGAGAGCCAGGCATCGGTGACCAGCACCGCCGCCTGCGCGGTCGAGGCGGCACGCTTCGATTGCTGTTCGACGGTTTCAGACGAGGAGCAGGAAGCAAGTGTCAGTGCAAGCACCTGCAGTAAAGGCAGTTTCCGCCGAGCAATGCTGCGCAATGCTTCCTCTCACTGCTGCTGCTTCGAACATGGAGATAAAGCGGCGCCGATCGGAAGGTTCCCCGTCGAAGGCCGGTTGCACGGCACTGCCGCTTATCGGTCGCTCCGCTGCGCGTCCTCGGTGGTCGAAAGAGCGGCGATCTTGTCGATCATGGCGAGCACCGCCTGCGGGGCTGTCAGGTGCACCATATGCCCGGCATCGGGGACGATATCGACTACCGAGTTTGCGAGATCCGCCTGCAGCCGAAACGCCTCGGCCGGCGCGTCGAAAAGCTGATCGCCGGCGCCGCCGATTATCCCAACAGGAACAGAAATGTCGTTGTGCCGAGGCGTCGCAAACGCCGCTGCGATCCACATCAGGAAAGACTCCGCCGCGATCGACCGCAGTTGCGAGGGGCGGCTCGCCAACTCCCTCGTCGTTGCGGTGAATGCCGCCGAGATCGCCGCCGGGCCGAATATCTTTCGCATTGACCAAGCCCAGCCAAGCCTGACCAGCGGCGGCAGCAAGGTGTGGCGGAAGGCCGTTCCGATCAAAGGCAAGATCGGCAACCCCGACAAGGCGAGTTCGAACCTTGGCGATGGATAGTGGTAGCCGGAGACAAGCACGACCCCGGCAACGCGCCCAGGGTGCCGTCGCGCCATCTCGAGCGCAACGGCGGCACCCCAAGAGTGGCCAAGAACAATATAGCGTCCAATTCCGAGTTTGGCGGCCGCGGCATCGATCAGATCGGCCTGCGCGGCGGCCGACCAGATCCTGCCGATCGGGCGCGAGCTCCTGCCGAAGCCTGGTCTGTCGAAAGCCAGGACACGATAGTTTGCGGCCGCTTTGTCGACGATGCCGCTTGTCGTGAAATCCTCGGCCGAAGAGCCGTTGCCATGCAGCAACAACAGCGGCATGCCCTGGCCGTCCTCGATCAGGTGCAGCCGCGCTCCGTCGACTTCGACGAAGCGTCCAAAACGGCGGCCGCGTAACGCCCGCCGCGCTCGCAGGCCATTGTAGAGGGCAAGCCCGGCCGCTGCCGCGGCGAGGAGGAGGACCACGTCGTTGAACGTGGCGATGTCAGGCATGATCCCGTGCTGCTACGGAGCCATTGGCACACGCCGCTGTTGAGAGAAGCGGCGGATGTACCCAGGCGCTGGCTTCCAAAGAAGGAGCTTTCAGGCCGAGCCCTTCTGAGGCAGCTTCGTCTCCTCATCGACCTGTTCCTGGAGAGCCCTGCGTTCGCGCTCTCTTCCCTCAGCGTCGACCGGTCGATCTTGCCGTTCAAGCTCGCGTTCCACCGTGTCGCGCGCGCCCTCGACAGGATCTTCCTGCGGCAAACGCTTATCTCTTCGCTTTGTGCCTTGTTCGCTCGCCCGGTCACGGTCCGATCCCAGTTTGGACGGATCGTCCTTTGCAGAATGCTTCGTCATTGGCTTACTTACCTATCTGGCCTGCCACGTCGTCGGATCACGTGCCGATCTGTTCAGAAGCAGCCCAACAGGCGAGCTGTCTCTTTGTTCCGGCCATCCGTGCGGCAGTTGGTCAGTCCCGATCCTCATGGTCTTCCGCCTGTGCCGGTTCCGACTCCTCGAGAGCTTCAATGACCGGGGCAAGCGAGGTCTCTTTCCGCGGATTTGATTCCGTCGGGTCCTCCTGCTCGGCGGTCATGTCGAGCGCCCGTTCGATTGCATCTTCGATATTGCCGATTTCCTCCTCGCGAACCTCGTGCCCGTAGCCCGCGGCGTCGGCGTCCTGCTCGAACTGTCGCACAAGCACCGGAACGCTGACTTGCGTGTCGGCAGGCAAGTTCCCGACGTTCTCCTCGAGCCAGCTTCGAAAGAACTCCTTGGTTGCACTCATGGGCCGCCTCCTTCGAGCTGAGAACGGCCGCCGTCTGCCAATGTTCCTCTGGCGGAGCTTGCGTTGCCGCGTCTTTCGTCTGAGCGGTTACAACGAGGATCAGACGGGTCGCTCTTGCGCATGTTCGGAACGATCGAATCCAACTGCCGTTACCGACAAAAGAACAGGAGGAACCGGTGAGCGGACGCAGAACCCATGACCAGCAAGTGCGCATTCTGGAAGAACGTGAGAACACGAAGAACGCGCCCAAGGAATTCGACGCCAAGGCGGAGCTGAAGCAGCCGGCCGCGGAGCGCGAAGCGCGGCGGAAAGGTTCGGACCTCAGGAGCGACACGCCCGACCTCGTCGACCCCGATGATCGCAACATGCTTCGCGGCAAGAATCAGGAAAGCGGCCACAACAAGCATCGTGGCGACTAAAGCGCGTCACGCATGTTTTGGTCCCGAAGCCGGTTTCCACTTTCGGAAGACATGTTTTAGGCAGGGCGGCTTTCGGCGTGAGATGCGATCGTCCCCTTGCTGGCGGTCTTGGTTTGGGCACACCTGGTTCTGAATTCTTGGGCCTCCGCTTCCGTGAGATGCTCGATGCCGATGAAGTCGTTTTTTGCGCGGCCTGAGCGAATGAGCTCATCGAGCTTCGCCTGAATGGCCACGCCGTCGCGGTTCTGGGTATTTTGAATCAGGAAAACCATCAGGAAAGTAACGATCGTCGTCGCGGTGTTGATGATCAGCTGCCAAGTCTCGGAATAATGAAAGGCCGGGCCGGCAATGGCCCAGAGGACCACCGAAACCACGCACAAGACGAAGGCCCATGCACGGCCCGCGGCATGGGCGACATTCTCCGCGAGCCGATTGAATGCTTGTTCCAATGTTGAACTCCGGACTTTCACCCTGACGAAATTTCCCGCCAAGCCAGCCTGACGATATCGTACCGGATGAACTGCACCGTGGTGGAGCGGTCTATCCTGTCGGTCGGCGCTGGGTACCGGCAAGAAGTCAACTGAAGGCGGCGCGACGCCAAGAAGGCGACCGCTCAGCGTTTCGCGAGGAGGCGGGCCCCTCACTAATCGCGGCCCCGGTTAAAGAGACCGGGGCCGCGTCGCCAAGTCGACTTTTGGCATGCGAATAAGCGTTTATCGGGCGCCTTACGCGGCCGCCTGCATGGCCCGCTTGTTCGCACCGCTTTCGCCGAGCTTGCTAAGTGTCTCGTCGGTAGCGGATTCTTCCTTGAGGGTGTCGCGCAGCAAGGGGAGGGCGTCTTTCAGGCCCAGTTGCTCCGCCCAGGCAATCAGCGTGCCGTAGCGCGCTATTTCATAATGCTCGACCGCCTGGG
The DNA here is from genome assembly GCF_004023325.1 of Mesorhizobium sp. M1A.F.Ca.ET.072.01.1.1. Lineage (NCBI taxonomy): Bacteria > Pseudomonadati > Pseudomonadota > Alphaproteobacteria > Hyphomicrobiales > Phyllobacteriaceae > Mesorhizobium > Mesorhizobium sp. M1A.F.Ca.ET.072.01.1.1. The sequence goes on from NZ_RZSF01000016.1 coordinate 11,446, forward strand.
CGGCAGCCACAAGGCCCGCGTCGAGCGCCGGCTCGTCCTTGTATTCCTCGAGGATCTCCGAACCCTCTTCAATGATGCCATCGATCGCGGGACACGTCTTGCCGCGCGCCGGCTTGCCCAGCATTTCGAAAACCTGCTCGAGCCGGTCGACCTGAGCTTCAGTCTCGGTGCGATGCTTTTCGAAGGCCGCGCCCACTTCCTGTGACTGCGCCGCCTTGGCCATCTTAGGCAGCGTCTTCAGGATCTTTTTCTCTGCATAATAAAGGTCTTTCAGGCCATCCACGAACAGGCTTTCCAAGCCGTTCGCCGCGCCGGACGAACTTTTCTTTGCCATCGACGTCTCCTTCGTTCGACTTTCTTGACCAAACAAAACCGGTGGGATCGACCGATGTTCCCGCGAAATATTTTTTGAAGCCGGGACGACGAGCCGAGGTGCGCGAGCGTTACTTCGGCGTGCCCTTGCCGTTGCGGGACGAAAGTTGGTCGAGCATGCTGAGCGCTGCACTGGGACCCGCATGCTCCAGCAGACCCTGCTCGGCGGCTGCCTTCTTGAAGGCGGCAAAGGCGATTGCCGGCCGGCAAATCCCGTTGGTCGCGTCTTCCACAAGCCGAACCGCCTTGCGATAGGCTGGTGAGTCCTTGCTCTTCCATTTCCGGCCAAGCGCCTTCTTGGCGTCAGCGATCGACGACACCATCATCGTGCCGCCGTTGACGAAGTGGATGGTGAGGGGCAGGAATCTGCTCAAGGCTCTTTCACCGTCCTAGCCATTCGCACACAGGCCGGGCGGGCCCGACGAAGAGGTCCGCGGTCGGCGCCGCCGCCAAGGGATTATCGGTCCGAAAGGATTTCATGGTGCTACCGCCTGTTTGAGATCGCATAAAACGAAGCTGCTGCCGGGTAGTTGCATTCAGCCGGCCCGTGGCGGTCAAAAAACGTGCTCCTTACTGATCGCCGTCCGGGTGAGCGGCGCCGGAGGTGGTGGCGGCCGTGGTTGAGGTCCCAACGGATGTCGCGACCGATGTCCGGATTGAGAGCCGGCAGCTTCGGAGCGAGGCCAACCTTTTCTGTTCGCGTGCGTTGTCCATCGAAAGCGAAGGAGACACCGATGCCGACGAAATCCGCCAGGATGACCGACTCCGCCACACCGATGAAATCGGCCCCGCGGACCAAATCCACCTCCGAGCAGGCGGCCAGCAAGCAGCGGAGCGTGCAACGCAAGGTCGACGCGACCGATCGCGCCAAGTCGAACGGCAAATCCAAATCACAAGGCGCCATGCAGGCCGGCGCACGGGAATACCCAGTGCCGCCTTTCCCGAAGCAGCATCATCCGAAACCCGGCGAGGAATGGGCGATCGAGCCCGCGCCGCTCTACGACGCGCCGTTCTGGCAGGGATCGAACAAATTGGAAGGCAAGGTGGCGCTGATCACCGGCGGCGATTCCGGCATCGGCCGCGCAGTTGCCGTGTTGTTCGCCCGGGAAGGGGCGGATATCGCCATCGCCTATCTCAGCGAGGATCGCGACGCGAAGACGACAAAGCAGGCAGTCGAGGCCGAAGGCAGGCGCTGCATCATCATGCGCGGCGACGTGGCCAGGCGGACCTTCTGCCACAAGGCGGTGGAGCGGACGCTGAAGGCCTTCGGCAGGCTCGACGTGCTCGTCAACAACGCTGCCTTCCAGGTGCATTCGACCGATTTCGCCGACCTCACCGAGCAACACTTCGACACCACGCTGAAGACCAATCTCTACGGCTACTTCCACATGGCCCAGGAAGCCGTTCCGCATATGAAGCCGGGTTCGGCCATCATCAACACCGGGTCGGTCACCGGCATCGAAGGCTCGAAGGAACTCATCGATTATTCGATGACCAAGGGCGGCATTCACGCCTTCACCCGGGCGCTCTCTGGTAACCTGATCAGCAAGGGCATTCGCGTCAATGCCGTGGCGCCGGGGCCGGTTTGGACGCCGCTGAACCCGTCGGAGAAGGAAGCGGAGAAGGTCTCGCAGTTTGGCGCAAAGACCCCGATGAAACGGCCAGCCCAGCCGGAAGAGATCGCGCCTGCCTATGTATTTCTCGCTTCGCCGCAATGCTCCAGCTATATCACCGGCGAGATCCTGCCGATCATTGGGGGCTATTGACCGCGGCCGCCTATATGAAGGTCTTCATGAAGAAGGCGGTTCTCGATCCGCCGGCCGTCTTGGTAATCCGGCCTGACGGCTGCCGCAGACAACCTGATTAGCAAAACGGCCGGCCAGGCAGTCGCAGACGCTGGCAAGAGTCCGAAGGAATTCAGATTTTTCGGCACAAGCCTGAACCTGTCGGCCTTTCGGCAGTTTTCAAGGCTAGGAGGTTTCGATGAACGAGCACACCGACAAAGGCGACTCGCATGACGGTGCCGTTGAGATCCTGGCCGGCCGATTGGCCAGGGAGGCAGACATTTCCGAAGAGCAAGCCCGCGAACTGATCGAGTTGATCGGGACCGATTGGAATTCCCTGCTTCGAGAGGCTCATTTTCTGAAGGCGCGGCATCGCCTATGAGCGAACGCGGGGCCGAATTCTTTGGCGAATGGATTACCAACAACGTGATGCGCGGCAGCGTCGGCGCTGACATCATTTCCGTCGCGGAATTGACGACCAAGCTCTTTGCAGATGCGAAGGCCGCAGGTGTTTCCGAGCACGAGATTGAAGAGGAGATCGGGAGCGCTTACGATGCCATACTGGCTGCAATCGTCGGACTTGAGGACTCGGGCAAGTCCGATTGAAAGCCAAGGCAGCCAGCAACTAACCCGGATAGGGGCGCGTTCAGCCCGCCTTGCGCGGAACGATGTAGCCCGTCCCCTTCGCGCCGCGGGATCGGCCGACAGACCGATGCTGCCTATAGGCTGCAGGCTCGATCGCCGGCGCTGTTTCCATCTGCGATCGCTCAGCGTCATCCGACATGACAAAGGAGAGCGCGATCAGATCGTCGGCGTCGATGCCGCCGCGACCGTTGTCCATATGGTCGGCGACCCTTTGAAATGCCTGCATGTCATCCATGCTCACGTTGGCCGCCCGCAGCCTCTCTTGGAGACCCGTCAACCTGGTGGCCAAGGCTTTGGATGTTTCGATCATAATTGCCTCCGTTGTTCCAATCTTAAGTGCCAGACCGAGGATAGGAGCCTCGAACAGTGCGGGGCCGATGAACAGACTGGTTTGCCATTTACCTGCTATCGCCCAGCCGCTCGGCCTGCCTGGCAACCTTTGCGAACTCTCCGTGTTGAGATGACCTCGAGGGTGGCAGGGCTCATCCTCGCCAGTCGCGACCCAATGGAATTTCTCGCAAGATGTTTCCTGCCCCCGACCTTTGAGTTGGCCCGTACGACATTTGTCCCGCATTCGCTGGGACCGGTGGCCGAGGTCCAGAATTTTAGGGAACGGTCGCTGTCGGATTTTGTTGATTGGATGCCTGCTGCGCACGTTGCCAGGTTTGCGCACTCAGGTACCAACCTCCAGAATACTCAGCCCGCAGGCTCCGGTCTGCGGGCTTTTTCGATGCCATGGAATGCGGCGCTCGCGCTGCCGCTGCCCGTCCGCATCTGGGACGGCGGCGTCGGCTGCGAGACTTGGCTCTCATTCACTAGCTTCGGAAACAAAAGGCCGGCCGGATCGTTCGCTCTATGCCAGATCACCGGGTGCCGTGCCATGCCATCCACCTCGATCAAGAAAACAGAATATGATCCGGCCAAAGGGATTCTTTCCGTATGGTTTGTGACCAGCGGGAAACGCTACGAGTTCGAGGGGGTGCCGCCGGAGACGTTCGCGGCATTCCGATCAGCCTTTGCCAAGGGCCGCTTTTTCAACGCGCACATCCGCAATCGCTTCCGATATCGTCGCGTAACAAGCGATGACGATGATTGACCGGCTATTCAGCGTCCAGTTCAAGCGGCTCGTGCTGCGCTGCTCATGATTTGGCGTGGATCCCGGCGATCGCCGCTGCGTTGGAGCTCTTGGTCATCCGCGAAGCCTTTCGGCCTCGCGTTCCAAGGTCTTCCGGTCGTTGCCGTGCTGTTTGATGAGATCGCGAACCTGTTGCGCCGTCAGCCCGACCTTGTTGGCGAAATGCCGGACTTCGTAGTCATCGTCCGCTGATACCCGGTTGCGGTCACTACCACCACGCTTGCTCTTGTCGTCTGCCATCGCTTGTTCCTCCGGCAGGGAATAACAGCGGCCGCGCAGGAATGTTCCAGGCGTGGCAAGCGGCAATTTTAGGCGGGACTAACAAAAGTTATCGAAAACGGACTGCTCGCTCGTGCAGGATTAACGTCACTCCGCCCGCCACGGCGGAGGATGGGAGGACCGGCCTCAACAAAGCCGAAGGCCGGGTTACTTGGCCCGTTGCGCGGATCCCTTGGGCGCTGCGACGGGCCAAGGTCGCTTTCCTCCAGCGGCGCCTTTCTCGCCAAGCCAGTAGTGTACCATTAACATTTGTTACTGCGGACCTGCTAGTGAACTGCGTAGATGACTGGGCGGGCGTTGCCCTGGGCTTTGGAGTTGGGTTCGGTTTGCGGCGACAGTGTCACCGACTTGAGAAGCGAACCGATAGCTAGGCCCGTTGTCTAACCTTGGCGGGTCACGGCAACGGGTCTAGCGTTCCTCCGCTTGGGAATGGATTTCCGGCCGAAGATGAATGTGCCGTCTCTGACGGCGTTCACACTGCCCCCGATACGAGCCCGAAACACCTTCGCGGCATGAGGAGACAGCCCGCCAGCGCTCACAAGGAACTTTAGCGGCATCTAAAAGTTCTCCTCGGGCAATCCCGCACTCCTTGGGTCGAACGATGGCCGAGCTGGCATCAACTTTCGCATATTCATCAGGGCTGACCGGCGATGATATGCTAAGCGCAGTCGTGTCGTTACTGGCCGGCCTGCTGCTCTAGAATGTCATGCGCGAACCAAGCCGATAGGGCTCCTGCCGAGACGAAATTCACAGACCGCGCAGTGACGCCGGCAGAAGTTCGGTGGGCGGCCGTTGCTCGGTAGCGCAGCATGGAGGCAATCGGCTATTTGCCCGGGACCTCAGTCCGATCCAATTGACTCGTAGCTGACTTTTTTTGGGTGTATCCTTTCCCCGTTGTGGCGTATCGGGTGAGGTAAACGATGCGTGGAAGCAATCGCAATGCTGTCCCGCCCAAAAGTGCGGGATGCGGTATAGTTGAACCTGCAGAGGTCAACATTCTGGCCAAGGCGGTGAGTGACTACTGCTCCAGTCACAAAATCGAACGCAAGGACGAGCGCGAAAACGTCGCGGTCAAAGTCATGAGCCTTTTTGGACGCGGTGTAACTGACGCTGACCAGCTGTTGGAAGAACTCGAGAAGGTTCGCTAAAGCGAGCCTGGTGCCCTCGGCTGGAACAAGTCCACTAAAGCCGAAGTTCGCGTAGACGGGTTCTGAGCAAAATGAGCGCGTTCGGAAGAGCTTGTGTGAAATGATCCTCAGGCGATGCAGCACTGGGAGAGCGCTCTAGCCGAGAGACGCAACAGATGCCCGTCATTCCAGGAATGGCGGGCATCTATTTCACTGCTGCCGACGAAGAAGGTGACGCATTTCCTCGCCGGTCCTACCAAATGATGCATCGGGCAAGTTGTTTCTAGCATAACGACCAATGCGCCGGCCTGTCTAACCTCAGTAGAGCGGGAAGAGGTCGTTCCTCGACGGCACTAGTTGGGATCGCCGGACCTCGAGCCCCCATGGGCTCCGCCGCCATAGCTGTCCCCCCGCGACCTTCCGTTGCCGGATCTAAGAAACTTTGGCTTGGGACCGACGTGACCGTGGTTCTTGTCACCCCATCCATTGCCCGGACGTGTTCCTCCCGATTTGGCAATCGCCTTGGAGTTCAAGCTTGTGCCGAGCAGCAATGTAATGGCCGGAGGCGTCACCGCAGCAAAGCGTCCAGCCTGCTTGAGAAAATCGCGGCGCGCGTTGGCCTCTGAAACAAGCTTTTCGGAATTCTTTTCAATAAGCCTTTTGCTCTCATTCGGCATTTTAGCACTCCTTTCCTGCAAGATACTTTAATTGCTGTCTGCAAAGAAAGTAGTTCTCCAAAAGGCGTACACCGCGCCGGTGTCCGGAGCGGCCCGGCTCTCTGGCCGACAAAGGCCAGAATTGAGCCGGGCCTGACCGGCGGGGGCTCGGAATCGCAACACGGCGCCGGCTGACCAATGAGCATATACCCCTGATTGTATAGCCGGAACGCATTCATAAGGATAAAGCCGAGCCGGATGAGTGCAGCCAATATTATGGCTTCAAGCTGGCGCTAATATTCGAGCAGGCTGATGGAACCCGAACGGTGCGGTCGGGTTGGTAACATGCGACCGCACTCGTTTTCTCCCATTCAGGGTGCGGCCGCTCTACTCCGTAAGCAACAGAAGCCCGTCGCGCTTGCGCCATTGCGCGACGGGCTTTCTGGTCCACTGCACTTGTAGGTCGATACCCTTCATGTGCGAAGCAGCACCGCGAAGGCGGCTTGACGGCTGAAAACCCAAACAGGTACCCGCCACCCGGGGGAGTGTATGGCGGGTACCTGACCTCTCTCCGCCGACGACTGAAGGATTCCGCCGGCTCTACCAAATGTCGGAACGGGCTTAATGTTTCATGCTGGGACCAATGCGTTTGGATGTCCGACTTCCGTCCGGAGCGACAATGCTTTCAAATCATTGGTTCAGAGCAACCCGCACTAGACCTGGGAAGTGCTCGGACTGGTCGATGTTTTCATCAGCGCAATTCGATAGGCGCGTTTGTTCGCCACGCCATCCCAGATGAAGAACGCGGCAAGGGCGGCGACGATCAGCAGGATCGGTCGCATGGCTGGAACTCCCTCAAAGCTCCTCGTACGCGCGTGGCCTGATTATCCGCCTGTTCAGCTCTGTCTACAAGCAGTTGCTAATGTATTTGAGAACTCGCCGGGCTCGCCGCCCCATAGCCCAGCCCCAAGCCCGACGAGTGCCGACCCGGGAGGGTACCGGCATCATCCTATTTGCAAGGCTGATGCCAGCATATTCCGTTCTGAAATGAAACAGGGGTGTGTCAGCGTGCGCAGGCTTGAACGATGGCAAAGCCTATGCCGATGACAACCGGTACGGAAACACTCCTCCTGCCCGAGACAAACGGATCACCAAGAAAATGTTCCGCCATCGCGGAACACCTCGCATTCGAAGAAGTTTGGGGCGCGGCGGCGCAATTCCCTCCCGATCTGTGCACAGCCGCCGGGCGGAGCCTCCCATTCTCCGCAGGCCCGCTCCCTGGCTCCCATCAGGGGCGGGCCGTTCTTTTAGATCTCGCGCTAAGGGAACGCTCACGGGAGTTCCATATTGAATCAAGTCGAGTATCCCATTGGGGTTCGCATGCGCAAGCCTGCCGGCAGAGCCAGGCACGAATAGGAGTTCACCGCCATGGCGATCCGCCAAAGAGCACTGGAAGCGGAAATTTTCGATCCGGAAGAGCTGGAATTTCTGGCCCGCGTCTTCGACCGGTTGAAATATGATGGCCAAACTACGGAGCAGCGTGAGGCGCTGGCCTCTCGCATCATCGCCAACTTCATGGCGGGTATTGTGGACGAGAATGAACTGGTTTCGCTATCCAGGCTACCTTTAGGGAGGTAACGATCTGAACGGACTGGACTGCCTGCCGCTCGCCTCTTGTGAATGTTCGTCATTGTTGCCGCTGGGCTACAGCCCTTTGGGGGCGACTGTATTAGGAAACGCTTGTGCGGGGTTCCCGGAATCGGGCGGACCATCTGGGAAAGGGGCGCACAGTTTTGAGGGAAGATGGCCCGTCGGCTTTGGTCGGCGGGCTTTTCTTTTCTATGGCCTTGACTGTATGGCCTTGTCGTCGATCAGCGCCGCTTTCCTCGTGCTTCGGCCCTTTCGTCGCTACTTCCGGACCTACATCTTTTTTAAATGACGGTCGGGTGCTGCCTCAGCCAGATCGGCGAGCCAACTTCAGCAAGGGGGATTCGCCATGAAGCGCACTTATGAAAAGCCCGTCCTAGTCAAGCGTGACCGCCTGTCCGCCGTTACGGCCGTGATCGTCGTCTCGCTCGTGAACGGCGCAGCGTCCCGATAAGGACGATGCCCGTCACTCCAGGCAGGAAATGGCGGGCATCTATCTAGCTGCTACCGACCAGGAAGGTGACGCACTTCCTCACCGGCTCTCTCAAACGATGCAGCGAGGCTTAAGTTTCAGCATGGGGACCAAAGCGTCAGCCTCTCGGACTTCTGTCGCATCGGCGGAAGGGAACATTCTGCCAATCGTCCCGGTTGGGTCGCGCGGCGTGTGTCTCCGGCCGAGGTTCACCGCGCCGCGCGGAGGCGTAGCCCGTTCGACCCCAGGCGGCCGGGCTCTCTTGTCTGTCTTGGAACAATTCTGTGCCGCTGCAGTTCGCCTTCCGGGCGCAGCTCCCGGCAAACAGGGACGGTCGAGCGCGCCTTGGTCGGGTTGACCCCGACGCAAAGAGCCCGCTCGCGGAGGAGGTGCGGCGGGCTCTTCTGCGGATCCGGCTAATTCAGCCTGGCCGGCGGCTCGCCGGGATAGCAGTAGTGATTACTATCCGCAGGCCGACCGGGGTATAATCTCCAATGGCCTTTCGGATAGCGGTTGTCCTGGCGCTTCTCGCCGCCTTTGCCTACGGATTCGCAAAACTCGTAGAGCGGTATGCTGATGCCGGCGATGATCCCGCATCACCCTGCGGAAAGGTGCCAAGCGTCGATTGCCCGGACCCGAATGCGCCGCCTCCCTTTCCCAGGCCCGACCGGACGGAGCCTCAAAGGCAGTCCGGTGCGTCAAGCCTGAAGGCATATTTATAAATTGCGCGGTTTCCTTCATCGGTCACCCGCACCCAGAAATGTTCATCCCGTCTCGCCAGGACGTCTTTGCCGGTAACTTTCTGAGCAGCCTCCCAAGGGGCACGGGCATTGGCAACGTGATAAGCCACCACCTGGTCGCCAGCCATCTCTTCAACTCGGTATGTCTTCATCATCGCTCCAAACAGCGACCCGAACTTGGAGCGACGAGGGTTGTTCCGGGTCTTCCATTTCGCTGGCCATAGCGAGGGCGATTGCAGGGCAGCCTTGGGCGCCTAGAGGACGGGGCAGGTGGCCCGGTAGCCTTGGGTGGCTATGGGGTGGCCACCGGGCCTTGGCCGGCAGGGGCTTAGGGAACACGATGCCGGCAAACGAGTATATGCGCATCTACTAATAAATCAAAATTCAGCCAAAAGGCCGAACTTGCCTTCAATTGCCAACATGACGGCTGGACACTCCAAGCGCCGATCGATGCGGGCATGTGTGCCACGGCCGGCAGCCTCAACTGCCGTCGTCAGAAAGCTCGATTGCCGGCGGTCCGCGACCGCTTCGGGCCAGAACATCAATCTGGCCCCAATCAGCCCGGTTTGGAGAGCCGGTTGAAATTTGTTCGGACGCGGCGGCCGGCAGGTTTGAGTGCTGCGACCATGGACTCCTTCAGCGCACCGCCGCTTAGAAAAGACGGGCTCCGGCCGGATAGAACTTCAGGCCAAGACCTTAAAGCCGATCGTAAGATAACCAATTGCGCGGCGGCCATGCCTTCGGCGAAGGCGAGCGCCTTCTCGTTGACCGCAAGCATTGCCTCGATCCCTTTCGGGGCGCGGCTGCTTGCATCCAAAGCAATCAGCGGAAGGCGCATGGCGACGACAGCGGGTGCCAACATCAAGTCTCCACAAAGCGAGAATGCATTTTGGGTGTGGCGCTTCTTGCGAGTTGACATTGTGCCCCCATCTGGACCCGGCTGTTCAGCCAATACGCACCAATCCGGGGTTTGTTCCTGGAGGACGGCGGCCTTCATGAGCTCGTTAAACCGGTTGTCGGCCACCAGCCTGCAACAGCGTCCCGCCCAGCAAGGGCCTTGGCGTTTTTCATCATCGTTCGTATAATCACAATCATCGCCGGCAGCTGGCAAAGGAAGCCGGCCTGAGAGAACAGCTACCGCGCTCCCGTCTGCAGCAAAGGCCGGAGACCTGCCATGTCCGACGATCCCATATACGAACGGCCGCTCCAATCCGAGCATGACAGGAACGTGATTGCTCAAACCAGAGCATCGATTGACCGTTCAAGAAAATTACTACTCGCCACGAAGCTGCCCGGGGCCAAGCGCGGCACCGTTTCCATCAAGAAAGCCGGCGACGAATGGCACGTTTTGATAGAAGAGACGGGACTGCGTGACCGCGTTCGGTCCTTTGATGTGGAGGCCCATGCGCTCAGCTACGCCGAAGAGCAGAAGGCGCGGCTACGGCTCAACGAAGTGAGGCGCATCTAGGCTGCGTCCACCCCTTTGTGCCGTTTCCAGCAACCTCGACAGGTGCAAGTCGTGGAAGGACTGTAAGCTTTCGAGGACTTCTAGAAATTCTTGCGCTTTGTCGGCCGACAACCCGAGGCGCTCCAGTTCGGCAATACGACCCCGCTGCTCGGCGATGTGTCGCTGGCCTTGTCGAACGTGCTGTCGTGCCATTTGAATGTCATCTGCAAGGGCCATTGCCGATAACGGTCTGGCGGGCGAGGCGTTCCGGCTATTTTTCCTGCCGTCCTCTGGACGTGACTTCGCCACCTTTATGGCACCGGGCGGCTCAGGGCGTTAGATTCGCCAACCTTGGCCGGACTTGCGCTATTAATTCTGGTCCGCAAGGAAGGGACCATGCTCGCCGGCCCTATCAAATGATGCAGCAAAGCGTAGGTTTAGAGGTGTCAGCCTCTCCGACTTCTGTCCGAGTGTGGAACATCGCAATCAAGCAGCGTGACGTCCCGCCGAGACATCGAACAGATCGGAACCTCCCGCCCGCGGCGTCATTGATCTCTGCGGGCCGCGTCAGCCGGACCTGGTGGCAAAGAGAACAGGGTGGTTTTTCCGGCTTCACATCCTGGCCAACGAAAAGGCAGTCGAGCTCTTGTCCCACCCGGCCCGCTTCAGTTCGGTGTCGAGCGCATGGCGGAAGACAGGAAATCGAAGACCGGCTGGCTTCAGGAAGCCTGGCTTCTGCTGAAGGAAAGCGTCAGCGGTTATATGGATGACAACGCGCTGAGCCATGGGGCGGCGATTGCCTTCTATGCCACCACCTCGCTTGCGCCGATCCTTCTCATCGTCGTGGCGGTCGCAGGTCTCGTCGTCGGCAAGGACGCCGCCCAACTCGCGCTATCGGCCCAGATATCGGGGGTGATGGGTCCGCAGAGCGCCGACCTCTTGAAGGCGACGATCGAGACCGCTTCGCGTCCCTGGTCCGGCGCGCTTGCCACCATTATCGGGCTGGTGACGCTCCTGATCACAGCTTCCGGCGTCTTTGGCGAGATGCAGCAGTCGCTGAACGAGATCTGGAAGGTCGAGCCAAGGGCCATGTCGCTCTCGCGTTTGGTGCGGGCGAGGGCGGCGAGCCTTGGTCTCGTCGCCGCGCTCGGCTTCATGCTGCTCGTGTCGCTCGCGGCGAGCACGGCCATCTCGCTGTTGGCCGATGTCATCAACCAACACCTGCCGTTCGGCGAACTGATTGTGAGTTCGATCAATACGATCGTTTCGTTCGCGTTGATCGCGCTGCTCTTCGCGGCGATTTACAAGGTCCTGCCGGACCGCAGTCTCAAATGGCGCGATGTCGCTGTCGGTGCGCTGGTCACCGCGCTTCTCTTCACCATCGGCAAGTCGCTGATCGGCTGGTACATCGGCAGCAGTTCGATCGCAACTTCCTATGGCGCCGCCGGCGCGCTGATGGTGGTGCTGCTATGGGTCTACTACTCGGCTCAGATCTTTCTGTTCGGCGCCGAAATCACGCGCGCCTATTCGGTGAGCAGCGGTAGCCGGGCCGACCTCAGGCGGGTTATGAAGCCGGAGGTCGGAAAGACGGGGAGGTGAGCGTCAAACAATGGCCGGAGAACGCAACACTAGGCGCGACCCTCTGCCTAAAGAGATCAGGCTTTGGGCCAGACAGCGTTGGCTTAGGCTGACATCGCCAGCGGTCGGTCCGCAGGACGTGATCAGGTTGCGAAGCCGCAATGTGGCCGCCGCAACCCAGTCACGCCCGGCGGGCGTCAACCGACGATCGTCGTTGTCATCAATGGGCGGTCTGCGAATGAACACCGCCTGGCGCCGAAATGCCGCTCAAAGCCTCTCCAGCCTCCCGTGTCTCACCCTTTCTTGCGAGGTCTCCAAGGGAGATGATGCCAACGAGCCGTTTGTCTCGGTTCAGAACCGGGAGCCGGCGCACCTGCAAGTCTCCCATGTTAGCAAGAACATGATCGACGTCTTCGTCATCGAAGCAATATCTTACCTCTTGGCTCATGACATCGCGCACCTTGGTATCGGGACCTTTGCCCAGCGCTATACCGCGGATGACCATGTCCCGGTCGGTGATCATCCCCACCAGCCGGTCATTTTCACCGACAGGCACGACGCCGGCGTCGAGCTTGCCCATCATCAGCGCCACCTCGCGGATCGACTGTTCGGGATTCGCGACGGCAACGTCCTTTGTCATGCAACTGCCGACCTTCATGGCTCTCTTTGTTGCGGAGCCCACCGCCGAACCTGAACTGAGAAAACAAATGCTTGGCGCTATTGGTTCCTTCAAATCTCGCGCGGCGGAAGGGCATGGAAATGTTCCGCCGTGGGGCTCGAATGACAGCCGGACAGGCGGACCGGTCCTTGCGGAGGCCCGAGCGAAGCAGGCCGGCACCCCATTGCGCATGTTCGGCCGAGACCCGTTCGTGCTGTTGCCGATCCGGCGATCGTTGCGTGCGCCGCCCATGGAACAGAGTCCTGCCTTCGCCCATTGTGTTATGGGCCGGGGGGCGACCCGATAGGGGTGCCATGGCCGACTTTCGAAACCGAATCTCACCTGCCCGCGAGGCCGAGACGAGTTCGCGGCAAGGAGAGGCGCGCAATCGCTGCATCATCGTCATCGGCGCGTCGGCGGGCGGCGTCGAGCCGCTGAGGAAGATCGTGAGCGACCTTCCCGCCGATCTGCCGGCGGCCGTCTTCATCGTGCTTCATGTCGGCCAGATCAGCTATCTGCCCGAAATCCTCGATCGCGCGGGAGCGCTGAAGGCCTCTGTCGCCAAGAACGGCGCGTGCTTCAAGATGGGAAATATCTATGTCGCGCCGCCCGGCTTCCACCTGCTCCTCCACGGCGATCACATGATGCTGCGGCGTGGGCCGCGTGAGAACCTGGCCCGGCCGTCGATCGACCCGTTGTTCCGCTCGGCAGCGCTGACCTTCGGCGCAAGCGTCATCGGCGTGCTGCTGTCGGGCTCGCTTTCCGACGGCACCGCCGGCTTGCGGGCGATCAAGGCGGTCGGCGGTCTCGCGGTGATCCAGCACCCGAAAGACGCGCTGGTGCCGTCCATGGTGGAAAGCGCGCAGCTTTATGTCGAAATCGATCATTGCGAACCCGCCGCCAGACTGGGCGGCCTGCTGACGAAGCTGGCGGCCGAGCCGGCGGGCGAAACCTTACCGGCGCCGTCAGGCGTGCGGTTGGAAGCGGCCATCGCCGCGCAGGAGCATTCCACCATGAAAGAACCAGATCGACTTGGCGAACTGTCGGTGTTTACATGCCCGGAATGCCATGGGCCGCTGTGGGAGATCGAAGACGGTGACATGCTGCGCTATCGGTGCCATACCGGGCATGCTTTCACCGCCGACGCGGTGATGGAGGCGCAGGCCAGCGAGGCGGATGAGATTCTGTGGAGCCTGCTGCGGTCGCATCAGCAGCGGGCAGAGTTTGCCAGGCGCAGAGCAGAGCGGGAAAAGGCGCAGAATCGCTCCAAACTCGCCAGCGAGATTGGCCGGCGCGCGAAGGAATACGAAGCGGATGCAGCTGTGATCGAGCGCATCCTGGAAAGCAGGCGGGCACGGGTAGCAGACAATGGCGCAGGCGGCGACGAAGGCAACGGCAAGGAAAGCGAAGGCTAGCTCGCGCGGTGGCGCGAGGGAAGCCGCGCCATTCCCCATCATCGGCATCGGCGCCTCGGCGGGCGGCATCGCGGCGTTGCAGAAGTTCTTTCCGGAAGTGCCGGCCGACAGCGGCTTTGCCTTTGTAGTGATCCAGCATCTGGACGCCGAGCATGAAAGCGTTCTGGCCAAGATCATCCAGCGCTCCACCGCGATTGAAACGCAAACCGCGGCCGAGGGCCTGGAGATCGAGCCCGACCACATCTACGTAACGCCGCCCGGTGTCTCGGTAACCACTGAGGGGCAGCATTTTCATGTGGCCAAGATGGCCGCCATGCGCTCCAAACGGACGCCGATCGATGATTTCTTCACGTCCCTGGCACAGGATCAAGGGGAGGATGCGGCCGGCATCATTCTTTCCGGAACGGGCAGCGACGGCACCATCGGTCTGAGGGCGATCAAGGAGCACGGCGGGCTGACGCTTGCGCAGGCAGGCGCCGAATATGACGGCATGATGCGCAGCGCCGTGCAGAGCGGCATGATCGACATGGTGCTTCCGGCGGAAGAAATGGCGACGAAGCTGGTTGGTTATTTCAGCCACGCCACCCGCGACGAAAGTGAGCGCGACCGACGCAAGCGCGAGTGGCCGAGCAGCTTTCGCGCATCGCGGCGCTGCTTCGCGTGCGCACGGGCCATGATTTCAGCGGCTACAAGGACAACACCATCCTGAGGCGCATCCAGCGGCGCATGCAGGTGCTCCAGATCGACGATCCCACCGTGTTCTACGAGAGGTTGCGCGACGAGCCGCAGCAGGTCGATCTCCTGTTCCAGGACCTGCTCATCGGGGTGACCAGCTTCTTCCGGGACCCGCAGGCTTTCAATGCGCTCGAACGCTTCGTCGTCCCCAAGCTCTTCGAGAACCGAAAGCCCGACGAGACGATCAGGGTGTGGGTGCCTGGCTGTGCCACCGGAGAGGAAGCCTATTCGATCGCTATGCTTCTGAAGGAGAACGCGCCGCGCGGCGCCGCTTCTCCCAACCTGCAGATCTTCGCCACCGACATCGACGAGCGCGCGCTGGAAGTGGCGCGCGCCGGGCGCTACCCGGCAACGATGGCGAGCGACGTGGCGCCGAAGCGGCTAAAGGAGTTCTTCTCACGCGAGGACGGCACCTACCGCGTTTCCGCCGATTTGCGAGAGGCTTGCCTGTTTTCGGCGCACAATCTGTTACGCGATCCGCCGTTTTCCAAGCTCGACCTGGTCGCGTGCCGCAATCTCTTGATCTATATGGGGCCGGAACTGCAGGAAAAGATCATCCCGATCTTCCATTACGCGCTGCGCAGCAACGGCTATCTCTTTCTCGGATCTTCTGAGAACGTCACGCGCCATGCGCGCCTGTTCTCGACCGTCGACAAGGCGAGCCGTATCTTCCAGAAGCGCAGCGGGGTCGCTGCGCAACGGCTGCCGGAATTCCCGCTTGCCGCCGCGGCCAGACAGGCTGCGCCGGCCGTGCGGCAACGGACGACGACAGGAACTGTGCAGGAAGTCGCTGAGCGTTTTCTCGTCGAGCGCTATGCGCCGGCCTATGTGGTCATCAACGCGGCGGGCGAACTGATGCACAGTTCCGGAGGCACGGGCAAATACCTCGAGCTCGCGGCCGGTGCTCCCGACCACAACGTTTTTTCCATGGCGCGGCGCGGGCTGCGCATGGATCTAAGGGCTGCGCTTCACAAAGCCGTCAGCACCGGCCAGGTGGCGGTTCAGAACAAGATCAACGTCGGTACCAATGGCGGCCGCCAGACGATCAGCCTCGCCGTGCAGCCGCTGCCGGCCGAGGGCGGGACGGACCCACTCTACATGCTGGTCTTCCGGGATATCGGCGGCATCAAGGCGGATACCGAGGACGAGCCCGTCCACACGACCGACGATGTCGAAAGCGCCAATGTCAGTCAGCTCGAAAAGGAGCTGCGTGAGACCAAGGAGCGGCTCCAGATCACGACGGAGGAGCTCGAATCCTCCAACGAGGAGTTGAAGTCCTCCAACGAGGAACTGTCTTCCATCAACGAGGAGCTGCAGTCCTCGAACGAGGAACTGGAAACCTCGAAGGAAGAACTGCAATCGATCAACGAGGAACTGCAGACCGTCAATGCCGAGCTCAACATCCGCGTCGACGAGCTCAGCCGCGCCAACAACGACATGTCCAACCTGCTCGAAAGCACGCAGATCGCGACCGTGTTCCTCGACCGCGATCTTTGCGTCAAGAACTTCACGCCGACGGCGCGGGACCTGTTCAGGCTGGTCGAAAGCGATGTCGGCCGGCCGCTCGCGCATGTGCGGCCGCGCTTTGCCGCGGACCGGCTGCAGGCAGACATGGAGCAGGTGCTGCAGCGGCTGGGGACGATAGAAAGGCAGGTGGAAGTCATTGAAAGCGCGAAGCGCTACATCATGCGCGTGATGCCCTACCGCACCGTAGACAATGTCATCGCCGGCGTCGTCGTCACCTTCGTCGACATTACCCAGATCGCGCAGGCGGAGGAAAAGATCGGCGCGCTGTCGCACGACCTGCGCAACCGCCTCGAAAGCCTGGAGACTGTTCTGGATCTTGTGCCTGTCGGCATCTTGATCGCCGAAGACGACGACGGCGATGCCATCCGCGCCAATCGCCGCGCGGCCGAGCTCGCCGGCCGGCGCGCCGCGGACGGCAAGCTCAGCACTGTGCCGGCGGTCCTGCCGCTGATGGTGAACGGCTCCGTGGTGGAAACGCACGAGCAGCCGCTGCAGAAGGCGATGCGAACGGGCAAGCCCGTCCCCGGCTACGAAGCCCGAATCGCGCAGGGGGACGGCTCAAGCATCGACGTGATGATGTCGGCCAATCCGCTGTTTGACGAGTCCGGCAGGGTTCGGGGCGCTATTGCGGCCCTGGTCGATGTCTCGAACCATAAGGAGGCCGAGCGCGCTCAGGAGAGGCTGCTGCACGAGCTGCAGCATCGTGTGAAGAACATCCTAGCCACGATCACCGCACTGACCTCGCGCATGATCCGCTCGTCAAGCTCAATGGGGGAATTCGCGACATCATTCCATGAGCGACTGCACGCGATGGCGCGCACGCATGAGGTCCTGTCTTCCCACAATTGGGGCGACGCCGACCTCGAGGAACTGCTGAGGGCGACGTTTTCCCCCTACAGCAGCACGGGACGCCAGAACCTAGTCGTTCACGGCCGGCCGTTCCACCTCGATGCGGCAACGGCGGCGACACTCGGCATGGTGTTCTTCGAGCTTGCCAGCAACGCCGCCAAATATGGGGCGCTTTCCGCCGAGACCGGACGCGTCGAGGTCTCCTGGAACGTGGTGAAGCCGGGCATGCTTTCGATCAGCTGGAAGGAACTCGGCGGTCCGGCCGTGGAAGAGCCATCCCGCAGAAATTTTGGAACCACTTTCATCCAGCAGAGTTTGGAGTACGAGCTGAGGGGGAGTGTCGAATTGAACTTCCGGCCCACCGGCCTGGAGTGCCTGCTTGAAATCCCCCTTGCCCGAACCGAAGCCTTCGAGCCGCTGCCCGGCTACGCATGAACAAGAGCGCTCCATTATCGGGCCTGCGAATCCTCGTCGTCGAGGACGCTTTCCTGGTTGCGCTCGACCTCTCCGACGAATTGACCGATGCAGGCTGCCATGTCGTGGGGCCCGCGCCTTCGGTCCAACAGGCGCTCGAGCAGATCGATGGCGTCGAGCTGGATGGCGCGGTGCTCGACGTTAACCTGCAGGGCGAACGCAGCTTTCCGCTGGCCGAGCACCTCGCCGCGCGAGACGTGCCGTTCCTCTTCCTCACCGGCTATGACAGCGCGACCGTCTTTCCGGATCGGTTCCGGGATTCGCCGAGGCTGTCTAAGCCCGTGGAGACCAAAGTGCTGATCGAGGCGGTCGCTCGATTGGCGCGCGCAGGCACCGAGGCCGCGCGGCGCTCTCGCCTGTAGCAATCGGGCTCCTGCAAGCGTTTCGCAACATCCGATGCAGGCACTGGTCTGGGCTGGAATCGTGCAGGGCTTTTCCACTCCTCCGCTGCTGTTGACCCTTGATGACGAGCGATCGCAGGGTCACGGGCGACCAGGTCAATAGCCCGAGCACGAACATCCTCGGAGCATCACTACCGTGGTGATCTTTGCGGCCGCCGGGGGATTGGTGGCGAGTTGGTTCCTCTAGCTCGAACCGCGACGCCGCCATTGGTTGGCCCAGGTTCAAGCAAGTTCGCTTACAACAGGAACGATCATCATCGTCACGCATTCTCCCTAATCAATGCCCATCAACTCTCTCTGCTGGGGTGAGAACCGTGTTACCCAAAGGCCATGCCGTGCCTGACTGCGTACCGGGCGAGGTCGCTGTCGTCGACCTCATTCCTGCCTTGCGTGCTTTTGCGCGCACTTTTTGCCGCTTGCCCGATGATGCCGACGATTTGGTGCAGGAGACCCTGACCAAGGGGCTTGCGAACTTGGACAAGTTCGAGCCGGGGACGCGATTGAAGTCCTGGCTTTTCACCATCATGCGCAATACGCATTACACGCGGGTCAAGGCGGCAGCTAGGGAGGCGCCCGGTTTGCTTGACTGCGCCTCCAGCCGGCCGATTTCGGAAGCCTCGCAGGACTGGTCCGTTCGGACCAAGGAAGTCTACCGCGCTATGCAGAAGCTTCCGATACATCAGCGCGAGGTGCTGACGCTGATCGGAGTGCTGGGCGTCAGCTATGAAGAAACCGCGGAGATATGCGATTGCGCGGTCGGTACCGTTAAAAGCCGTCTCAACCGCGCGCGTGCAAGCGTCTTGGAATTCCTTGATGAAAGCTCATCGCAAGCGCTGGTCGAAAGACACGACCATGTTGCGGAAGATCACTGGGACAGAAGCGCTGACAGGCATCGATGAGGCTTGCCGTCAGTTCTCCTTTTTGCACCGGCGCTTCTCGATCAGCGCATTCTGCAACTCGATCGCGAGCTTGGTCAGCCGATCAGGAACTTTTTCCTGCTCAATGGCGGTCAACAACGACGCGATCTCTTGGTCTATGCCCAGGCTTGCCTGGCTTACGGGATCGCGCTGGCTCGGACGAGACATGGCATTCTCTTAGCAAATGTGGCCCCTTCGAGATTCACTTGAGACCATACACGGCCGGAGTTTGCAAGGCGCTTACAGCCGCCGATCAGCTTCAGCCCCGCAGCAGATCGTGGCGGAGCGAAAACCCTTTGCCTGAACTGATCCGTTGCGAGTCGGCAAAGTCTTGCGATAGTCCCCGCAAGATCAGTCTTCCGGAATCCGGTTTGCCGCGTGGTCTTGATACTGATCGGACTTGATCCGATTGCTGTCGAGGCCGCGTTCTTTTGTATGCTGCTTCTTATCCCGGTTCGACAGGACGTCATTTTCGCCAATCATGTCTTTCGGAACCGTCGTCTTCGCTCCGGTCCCGGCACCTTTGCCCTGACTGCCGCGTCCCATGTGTTTCTTACCGCCGGACGCCATCTTCTTCTCCTGGGTGTTCCAGATTCTGCCCAAGTGGTCTGGGAGCCGAACTTCGGTCCGTCGGTTATGTTCCGCCGGTACGACGAATAAGAAAGGCGGTGCCGTCCCATCGACGGAAAGGCATCTCGCCATCGATGAGGACGTCCATGGCGCATATTCGGGCGAGATGGCAGATGTCGGAGGAATCGACGGCGGGCGACATCCGGTATGAATAATTCAGGATTGCCGCCATCCCTCCCGGCCGCAACACGCGCGCCACTTCGATAAAGTGCCGCTCGGCGACGCCGGCAAGTACCAGGTAAGGGAAGCTGTCGACCGCCAGCACGCCATCAAAACCCGCATCGACGAATTCGCCAAGATCGAGGCCGGAGGTCCGGCGGAATTCAACATTGCCAAGACCGGCGCAGCGTCGGCGCGCGACGGCAATCATCCTGGGGGAGATATCGATGCCGACGATATGCTTCGCTCTGGCGTGGAGCGCGCATTCGAAGCGGCCGATGCCGGAGCCGATATCGAGTATTGTCTTGTCCGCGCCGGTAAAATCCTGTCGCTCCAGCCAGGAGACGATTTCGGCCGTTGCAGCCGAAAGCTTTTCCTCATCGCCAAGCGACGAAAGTTGGACGCTGGCTGCCGGAGAGATGGCGACCGCCTCGTCAAAGCCCCCGGCCAGCCGGCGGATCGTCATCTCACCGGTTTCGCCGCGCAGACGGTCATGGCAAACCGAAGCTGCCGTTGACCTCAGACTATCGAAGGCATCTGCCTCGCCCGAAAGAAGCACGGCGATGTCCTCGAGCCAGCCCCTTTGCTTGACAGCGCTTGTACGCATGACCAATGCGACGTCCGCCAATTCTGGCGCGCGCATATCCGTCTCGACGGCCAATCTGGCGACCGCGACTTCGGCGGACAGGTCGGTCGCCATGCAATCCTCGAGGATATGCCTCGCGGTCGACCTCACTCGGTCTGCTGTGGTCATGGCGAGGCGCTCCGGGTCCAGACCCTTTGTATCGTCCATCGGTCCTCTGCTCCCCAGCTGTATTTGTAGCTCTCCCGGCCGCGTAGAAAATCGAACTCTCGCGCGCCGTCCTGAACGGCTTCGGCGATAGCCTTGCCGATCAGAATGGCGCCGGGGCTCTCCGATGCATAGGAGGGGTCGAAGCCGCCGAGATAGGCATAGGCGCGGTCGTGGTGATGAAAACCGTAATAGGCGCCGACGACGGCGCCGTCGATTTCCATCAGCCAGCACCGCGCCAAATGGCTCGCGGCGAGACGGGGCAAGGCATTGCGATGAAACTCGATCGCGCTTTGCGTCAGCACGCCGCCGCCCTGTCCGGCCCAGCGGGCGTCGTGCAGGCGGATCAGCTGACCGAGAAATATCTCCGGCGCGGCCTCCGCCCGGTTGATCGTCACCCGGCCTCTCCGTTGCGCGGCTCGCAGCGCGCGACGCAGCTGGCGTCTTCGCCGCGCGGGAACGCACCCTGCAAGCGTCCCGTCGCCAGCCATGGCAATCACGGGGCAGGCAGCATGGCTGGTAGATCGGCACTCGTCGATATCGGGCAGCAAAAGCTCCAGGGATGCGGCTTCAGTCGAAAGGTCCGGCAGGATCCATTGCGACCATTCGAGCGAAAGCACAGCCTCGGCAATCAAGGTACCGACGGCTTCTTCGAACTTGGGTGCGCAAAGAATATCGAGATAGTCGCTCAGCGATATTCCGATCGGAAGCAGGCGTAAACCGGAAGCGTGCCGTTCGAGGTAGAGTGGTGCCAGGCCGACGAGATCGTTTCCGTTCCACACGGCGATCGCCGAGAGATCGCCCGGCGCGAATGTCCGCCACCATGGCAGGAGCCAGGCGGGTGACTGGAAAGGCGTAGCAGAGCTGCATTGCGACCAGAGCGGCCACCAATGCTGCTCTAGACCGTCGAGCGCTTCTTGGTCGCGGATGACATCGGCACGCAGGCCGCTCACCCGGCGGCTCCCAACCGTGCTCGGGAATCGCCGAGCTTTGCCAATGCCCGATAGGCATCCATATAGGCCGAAACCATGCGATCGAGCGAAAACCGGTCTCGCGCCTCGGCCCGGCATGTTTCATTGTCGAGGTCGGCCGAAGCGTCGATGGCTATCGCCATCTCGTCGATATCATTGACCAGGAAGCCGGTCTTGCCGTGCTCAACGACATTGGGCAGGGCGCCATTCGGGAAGGCCACAACCGGCGTGCCGCAGGCGAGGGCTTCCATGGCAACGAGCGAGCTCGTTTCCGCGGCAAGGCTCGGAATGACCAGGCAGCGGGCGGCGTTGAGAAGCCGCCGCTTGGCGAAAAACCCGAGCGGTCCCAGGAAACGCCGCCGCCTGTCGAGGCGAGGCTCCACCTCGTCGGCGAAATACTGAACATGTGTCCGGTAGGGATATATCTGCCCTCCAATTGCAAGCGGCACTCCAGCGCGCTTCGCGGCGTCGATCGCCAGGTGGATGCCTTTTTCCGGGCATATTCGGCTTAACACGAGCGCGAAATTGCGATGCGACCGGGGGTCGGCAAGCGCATTGACGTCAACCCCGTTTGGGATGGGCGCGATCAGTCTCGATCCGGCCGGCGCGGTTTCTTGCTGCGCCTCCGAGACCGCATGCAGCCACAGGTCTTCACGGGCCGGGCTCAGCACTCCGGCCGGATACCAGGCAAGCGGCAGGTGCAGTGTCACGAGCGTGGGGCCGTCATCGGGAAGATAGGCATTGAAATCGATGCCATGCAGATGGACGACATCGATCGGCCAGCGCGCACGCGCGGCTGCGATCGCCGCGCGGTGCGCGTCCTGGGCGCGGCTCTTTGCCGTCTCGTCGAGCGCGCCTGTTTCGGCAGGCGTCTCGACCAGGGTCCCGGCCGCGCTGGAGCCCCGGCAGGCGACGACAATGGATTGATGACCTTGCCTGACCAGTGCGTGATCCAGCATGGACAGCACCTGCTCGGCGCCGCCGACCGCATCGAGGCCGACAGGCGCAAGCGGATAGGCGACGTTGAGCACGGTAAGCGTCATGGCTGATCGAGCCGAAGTGCCCTCATGCGGCCGAGACCCGCCGCATCGGCATCGCGGCGTCGCGCACGCCAGGCGCGTAGCGGCGCACCATCTTCGCGCAGAACTCGGCGAACTCTTCGGGCGCCTGTGGCGGGCTGGTGTGATGGGGCTGCAGGCCTCGGTGCTCGGGCGTGAAGCAGAAAGTGATGGTGACGTTGAAGTCTGCCAGGGCTTCCATCTGGCGATCGAACCAATCGAGGGCATTCGGTCTGAAACTGTCGGCCCAAGAGAGGCCGGTGCGCAGACTGGTGACGCCCAGCCGCTTCATCCAGGCAACGGCGTCGTCCAGTCGGTGGTCCTCGAAATGGAACCACTGGACGAGGCCCATTTCCGGAGTGTGCCGCACGAACTCTTCGAGCGCGGGCTTGGGCGAGCCATCCTCGCGCAGAAGACCCATGTAGAAATGACGGTAATAGGAGGAGCCTTCCACCTCGCGATGCCGTGTGGTCGCTCCCCAAGCATGCGGCAAATCATAAAGGCTATACCATTGGACGCGGGGCGCGTTGCCAAGCAGAAGCTCCGCCGTCCGCCGCAGGCCCCAGACCTGGACCTCCTCGGCGCCGAAGCTCGACACGCCGACTTCGCTGATCCAGATCGGCAGATCGGTGACTTCGGCGATCTCGCCGAGCTTTTGCGGCCATTCATGGATCTGCCAAAGGTTCCAGTCGAGCGGGAAGCCGTGCACGGCGACGGCGTCGACATGGTCGAGGACACCATATCCCCTGATCAGCGACATGAAGCCGGCATCGATCGGCGAAATGCCGCCAAGCACCCTGGTGATCGCCGGGTTTTCAAGCCCGATCGCGTCCGCCGCCAGGATAGTCATGCCGGCGAAGCGGCTCCAGTCCGAATCGAGCTCTGGGTCCCAATGCGACTTGTTGTTGGGCTCGTTCCAGATCATGGCGGCTTCAATCATCATTTCGTCCTTTCGACGGGTAGACCGCACCTTCACCCGCCGGCTCATCGGACGCGCGGCAGAAGTAGACCTCGTCTTCCGGGTGAAGCAGGATCTCGAAGCCGGCGCTGCGGAGCATCGCCTCGATGCAGCCGCGGTTCGGGATCCACCAGTTGGTCGGATCGTCGGCGTAGCGGTGCTCTATGAAGTGCAGCTTCGGGAATTCGGATTGATCGAACAGGTCGAGCGTCCAGAAATCGTAGTTCTGTTCGAGCGCGAGGATTTCGCTGCTCCCGCGTTGCATCGACTGGAAGACCATCAAGTCGCGCGCAACATGCTCGCGGATCAGGTCGAGCGCCAGCAACGGGTGGCGTAGATGGTAAAGCACGCCCATGAAGAGCACGATGTCGAAGGTCTCGCCGAGCGCGCCGACGTCGTAGACCGACAATTGCCGGAATTCGATGTCGCACTCGGCGATTTCGGCCGCGAAACGCGCTTGCGTCAGATAGTCCACGTCGAAATCGATGCCGAGCACGCGATCGGCGCCTCGCTTCTTCATTTCAATGGAATAGAACCCGGCGTTGCAGCCGATATCGAGCACCGACTTGCCCGAGAGATCGGCCGGGATCGCATCCGCGAATTTCTGCCATTTCACCAGAGGATAGTTGCCGAGGAAATGGTCGGGAGCGGTCTCCACGCCCGCCAGTTGCATGTTGTGGAACCACGGTCCAAGCGCATCGATGCGGCGGCGAATTTCCGCGTCGGAATGCAGCATGGTCAGCCTCCTTCGCCTGGCAAGGATGGCACGTGCGAGCGGCTCGGCGGCACGAATATCGCCGTGCCATCGTCTTCCGAGGCGTCGTTGTTTTCAAGCAGCCGGAGCGCCGTGCGGTAGCCGTTGAAGGTGCCGACATCGACATAAGCCGATCCCGCCTTGATGCCCCAGGCTTCACCGCCGGCAGCAAGGTAAGCATTGACCAGCGTTCCGAAATACTCGTCGCAGCCGTCCCGCTCGCGCCAAAGCGCCGCGAGCCGCTGAAAGATGCAGCCCGGCATCTTGAACGCGCCCCAGACCCAGTCGGTGGCTGCGTCCTGCTGCTTGACCTGAATCTGCTCGACGCGGCCGTCCTGATCGACAACCACGGCGTCGAAAAGCTCGGGACGGTCTACAGGAAACAGCAGGAATGACAGCCGGTCGTCCGGCAGATGGCAGAAGCCGTCCTCGGGGAACCAGATCGTGTCCGGCAGACCGATCAGGACGGTCTCTTGCGGCGCGACGAGAGGGGCGGCGCGGAAGATCGCGTCGCAAAGACCGACGGGAGAGGGCTGGGCCACGAAAATCGCGGCCGCGCTGTCATAGCCGGCCGCATAGTATTCGAGGATATCGGACTTACCCGAACCGATGATGAAGCAGATCCTGTCGACGCCGTTGCGCACCATTCGGCGCACCAGATACTCGCTGACCGCGCACGGACGCTCGGTTTGCCCGTCCATCCGGCTGCCAACCGGGAGCAGTTCCTTGGAAAAACCCAGCGGTTGAATGCGGCTGCCGCGCCCCGCCGCAGGCACGATACCCAACATCAGACTGTTTCCTTCATCGGTTCGCTTGCTGGCGCGGTGGCGGCTTCGACCAGAATCCGGTCCAGTTCCGCGGCGCGGCGTGCGGATGTGTGCTCGTCGAGGACGCGTTCGCGGGCTCGGCGGCGCAACGCCTCGAGCTCGCCGTCCGACAAACCGAGCGCGGCGACCACATCGTCGGTGGAATGTGCAAGCAGGATTTCGCAGCCGGGCTCGAAGAAGTCGTCCAGACCCGGCCAGTCGTCGGAAACGATGGCGGCGCCGCAGGCAGCCGCTTCGAACAGCCGGCCGGAGGGGCACCAGCCCTTGCGCGCCATGGCCTCGCGGGTGACATTCAGGGTGAGACGTGACGAGCAGAAGAAGGCCGGATGATCGGCAGGCGGCAAATGCCTGACGAAGAAGATGTTGTCGCTCCACGGAAACTCCTGCGGATATTGAGCGCCGCCAATGACGAAACGGCGATCCGGCAGCCGGACGGCGGGCGCGACGAGCAGCTTCTCGACGCCGGCCTGGCGATCCGAGGCATAAGTGCCGAGGTAGGACAGATCGCCAGCAAACTCGGGCCTGGGCTTTGCCGGCCGATGACGCTCCGGATCGACATGGCCGTAGAGCGGCACGACGCGGCGCGCCCCCAGCATGGACTTGAGCGCACCGAGCGCCTCGCCGCCGGTGTAGCTCAGCACCAAATCGAAATCGCGAAGGCCTTCCGGACCGAAATAGGGAGGCTGCTCGCCCTGCTCGATGCGCGCGAGCGTCACCGCGGTATCAAGATCGTAGAACACCTTGAGCCCACGGCAACTCTCCTGCGCGAGGCGTGAGGCTTCAACAGCATCCGGGCAGTAGGAGGTGACGATGACCGCGTCAGCCTGCCGGACCGCGATTGCCGCAGCCTGGGCAATATCATCCCATCCCGGATAGAGCACCACGTGGCCGCCATCGAGATGGGTGAGATCCCTTGCGCCGGCATAGTAGGGCGTGTCGCGCTCAAAGAAGCTGATCGACCAGCCGAGTGGCGCCAGCGCGCGTATCAGCCCGCGCCAAAGCGTGGCATGTCCGTTTCCCCAGGAAGAGGTGACCGTGAGGCCGAAGATCACCATGCGCATCGGGCAGCTCCAGTCAGGCGATTTCGTTCAGGCGAATGAGCTTAGAGCCCCAGTCGCCATGGACGACGGTGGTGATCGAGGCAGGTTCGATGTCGAAGCGAAAACAGTCGCCGAGCTGAAGGCCAAGCACCTTGCACACCGCAGCCTTGATGACGTCCGCGTGACTGATCAGCGCAACGCATCGGTTTGGGGCCTGTTCGCGCAGCACGTCCATGAGGTCGACGATCCGCTGCTGGGCGTCCTGCATGGTCTCGCCGCTCGGTGTTCGGGCGCTCTGTCGCTGGTCGTTCCACATCCGCCAGGCGGCGTCATCGGCCAGCTCTTCGAATGTCTTGCCGGACCATGCGCCGAAATCGATCTCGTCCAATTCCTGGCAGATTCCGATCTGCTCGATATTGCAGGCGACAGCGATCGGTTTCGCGGTTTCCAAGGTGCGCTTGCGCGGGCTGCTGAAAATGGCCGCCAGCGGTTCCCTCGCCAGACGGCGGGCCAGACGCAGCGTCTGTGCCTGGCCGGTTTGGCCAAGATCGATATCCTGGCGGCCTGCCAGATAGCGGCCGACATTGTCATACGCAGCATGCCGCACGAGGAAAATAGTCGTTGTCATTCCGCGGCGTCGAGCATCGGCTCGCCCCTACCGGCTATGAAGGCGAGCGTGCGCAGGCGGGCTTCGGCATCGGTGAACTGCTCCGGCGGAGACTTCATGAAATAACTGCAAGGGCCGGTGAGCGCCCCAGCGATACCGCGATCGAGCGCCAGCTTGGCGCAGCGCACCGCGTCGATTACCACTCCGGCGGAGTTGGGCGAATCCCAGACTTCCAGCTTGAGTTCGGCATTCAGCGGGACGCCGCCGAAGGTCGTGCCTTCGACCCGGATATAGGCCCATTTGCGGTCGGTGAGCCAAGGCACATGATCGCTGGGTCCGACATGGATGTTGCCGGGCTCGAGCGGTACATCGATCTGGCTGGTGACCGACTGCGTCTTGGAGATCTTTTTCGATTCCAGCCGCTCACGCTCCAGCATGTTGAGGAAGTCCGTGTTGCCGCCGAAGTTGAGCTGGTAGGTGCGGTCGATGCGCACCCCGCGCTCCCGAAACAGATTGGCGAGCAGCCGGTGAACGATGGTAGCGCCGACCTGGCTCTTGATGTCGTCTCCGATCAGGGGCAGGCCGCGCTCTTCGAAGCGGCGGCGCCATTCCGGCCGCGAAGCGATGAAGACCGGTATGCAGTTGACGAAAGCGCACCCGGCCGCCAACGCGCATTCGGCATAATAGCGGGTTGCCGCATCCGAGCCGACCGGCAGATAGGACACCAGCACCTCGGCCCCGCTTTCCCGAAGGCCTGCGGTCACGTCGGCGACCGGCTCATTCGCTTCCTCGATTTCATCGCGCAGATATTTGCCGATGCCGTCGAGTGTAGGTCCGCGTTGCACGCGCACGCCGATCGGCGCCACATCGGCAAAACGGAAGGTGTTGTTCGGGGCGTTGTAGATTGCTTCGGCCACATCGCGCCCGACCTTGCTCTTGGCGACGTCGAAGGCGCAGACGACCTCGATGTCTTCGACATGGTAGCCGCCGAGATCGGCATGCATCAGCCCGGGGATCGGCTCGTTGCTTTTTGCCTGACGATAATAGGTGAGGCCTTGCACTAGGGAGGATGCGCAATTGCCGACACCGACGATGCCGATGCGAACCTTTTTCGATGTCACGAAACCGCCGCCTCTGTTGTTGGAGGTAAGTTCCTCGCGCCGAACTGTGACCGGTCAGGAATGTTCCTTGAGAGGTGGAAAATTCGCCGATGCGGTCGACGTTCAAGACTCCCGTTGCCGGGTTGTCTCCGAACGGCCAGCGCAGGACGCGACGTTCGGAGTGCGGCTAATGGAATCTCGCCCGCTCGGCCTCAAATCCGGCCCATGAGCGCCATGATCACCAGGATGACAAGTATGACGCCGAGCACGCCCGAAGGCCCATAGCCCCAGCCCGACGAATACGGCCAGGCCGGGATCGCGCCGATCAGCAACAAGATCAGGATAATAATGAGGATTGTGCCGAGACTCATATCGGGTCCCCTTCATTGGCGAGGTGGACGTTCGGACCTCAGACTGCGGGGCTCATATGCTATTTGTTCGTCATTCGTCTGAGGCGCTGGGGGCTCAGTCCAGCCTGCGCAGCATGTCAGCTTCCCGCTCGAGGATGGTTGCGACTTCTTCGCGTTGAAGATGCGTCATCATCAGGCTGACGCAACATTCGAGGTAGGTGATGGAGGCTCGTCGCAGGAAGGCGGCGGTTTCCGCGGCCGCCATCTGCTCGATGTCCTTGGCTGATCGCTTCGACTGCACGACTGCGTTCTCCGTGCCGGTTATCGGGCCCAACCAGAATCTCGGTCGGATGTTCCGCTTCGGTGAAAAGAACGCCGGACGCATCGGGATCCTGCGGGCCGCCGGTTTCAAATCCGTCTGCTCCGGGCCTGTTGGTCGCGGCGGCGGGCGACACGGTCGCGCTGCCTTCGAGTTCGGCGAAGTAAACGACCGTTTGCAGCAGGCCCTGCCGGAGAGGTACCTTGGGGGCCCATCCGAGAAGCTCCTTCGCACGGGCTATATCGGGGCGTCGCCGGCGAGGATCGTCTTCCGGCAAAGGCAGGAATTTGACGGGCGACCTGGTGCCGGTCAGTTCCCTCACCAGGCTCGCCAGTTCGAGGACGGTGAATTCCCCGGGGTTGCCAAGATTGATCGGTTGGCGCGGATTGGGCTCGATGTCCATGAGCCGCAGCAGGCCTTCCACCAGGTCGGTGACGTAGCAGAAGGATCGCGTCTGCCGGCCATCGCCGAATATCGTCATCGGCCGCTTTTCAAGTGCCTGCATGACCAGATTCGAGACGATGCGACCGTCGGCGGGGTCCATCCTTGGGCCATAAGTGTTGAAGATACGGGCGACACGCACGTCGGCCCGATCGGCCCGAAGATAGTCGAAGCAAAGCGTCTCCGCGGTGCGCTTGCCTTCGTCGTAGCAGGCGCGCGGGCCGGTGCAGTTCACATGGCCGAGATAGTCCTCGCGCTGCGGATGCTGCTCGGGATCACCATACACTTCGCTGGTCGATGCCTGCAGGAACCGTGCACCGTCGCGAACGGCAAGCTCGAGCAGATTGAGCGACCCGACCACGCAAGTGCGCGTGGTGTGAACGGGATCGGCCTGGTAGCGGGGCGGTGACGCCGCGCATGCCAGATTGAAGACACGGTCGACCGGCTCACCCAGTTCCAGCGGGCTGCAGATATCCTGCTCGATCAACCGGAAGCGCGATTGGCCGATAAGCGGCGTAATGTTCTCCATTCGGCCGGTGAGAAAGTTGTCGATGCAGATCACGCGATAGCCGATGCCAAACAGGGCCTCGCATAGGTGCGAACCGAGGAAACCGGCACCGCCGGCGACAAGCGCCGTCCGTGTCTGTTGGGCCTTTCTTGAACGCCGCATCTGTGTGTTCTCCTGTCTGCCTGTCATGCTGCACTTTCGACATCCAGATCGAGCACCGGACGTGTCTGTCTTGCCCGCGCCAGCATCGACGTGAACTCTCGTGCCCGAGCAACTCCGGTGTGTCTTTCCAGGACCAGCGAATGGGCCTGCCTGGCCATGGTGAGCCTGGCGCGGTCCGGCTGTCCCAGAAGAATTCCCGTCACATCATCTGCGCTGCCGGCCGTCTGTATCGCCGTAGCCGGAAAGAAACTGTCGAGGCCGGGCCAGCGATCGCTGATGATCGGCGTCCCGCACGCCGCTGCTTCGAAAAGCCGGACGCTGGGCGACCATCCGGCTTCGACCATCGAAGTGCGTGTCACATTCAACGTGTAGCGCTGCCGGCTATAAAATCCGGCATGCTCGGCCGGCGGCAGGTGCTCGATCCGCTCGACATTATCGGGCCAGTCGATATCGTGCGGGTATTGCGAGCCCGCAACCACGAAGCGTCGATCCGGCAGTCGACGCGCAGGCTCGAGCAGAAGCGTTTCCAGGGTCTGTTGCCGATCCGGACTGTAGGTGCCGAGATAGCCTAGATCCCATTTGATCACATTTCGGTTTCGATGGTGCCGCTCGGGGTCGACGGAGCAATAGAGCGGTTCGGCCCGACGCGCGCCGAATTCGAGCTCCAGGCGATGGAGGGTCGGTCCGCCCGTGAAGGAGAAATAAAGGTTGAAATAGGGAATCTGCCGGCGGGCGAGATAGTCGCAGTCATCCTCGGCAACCCTGGCCAGCGTCACCGGCGTGTCGATGTCGTAGAAGCAGAATAGCCCGGTGCACAGTGACGCCAGGTCGTCGATGACCGCCCTGCCTTCGGGCACGAACGAGCCGATGACCACGACATCGGCCTGCTGAAGGTCTCGTTCATGGTTGCGACGGAGCTCGTGGACGCTGTCGTAATAGCGCAAGTCGCAATAATCGGGGTCGCGCAGGTCGCGGTGGTGCGCGTACCAGGGCACGTCGCGTTCGAGGAAGGTGACGCGATGGCCGAGCTCGTCGAGGCCCCGCAGCAGCCCCCGAAACGTCGTCGCATGGCCATTGCCCCAGGAGGAGGACAGAGAAAGACCCAGGAACACGATGTCGAGTGCCTTCGTCATTCTGCAGCCTCCACGGTCTCGCGCTCGAAATGCGCCTTGAAGATTGCGTCAACCCGTTCAGCCCTCAGTGTGTAGGTGTGCTCGGCCAGAACACGCCGAAGCGCTGCCGCCCCGATCGCCTTTGCGCGCCCTGGTGTGAGCGTGCACATGGTCTCGACAACATCGGCGCCGTCCCGCGCCACCAGGATTTCCTCGCCAGGCGTAAGGAACAGCTCGACACCGGCCCAGGCATCGGTGATGAGGCATGCACCGGCGCCGGCCGCCTCGAACACCCGCGTTGCCGGCGAAAAGCCGTTGCTGGCCATGCTGTCGCGGCTGATGTTCAGCACCGCCTTCGGCGTGACATTGAAGGCGTTGTGGTCTCGAGTGCCGACATGGCCGAGCCAGGAGACATTCTCCGGCATCGCCTTGTCGCCCCAGCCTGATCCGCCGAGCAGGAACTTCTGGTCCTCCAGCGCTCCGGCCGGCTCGAGGAAGAAGCCTTCCACGCGGGCCTCGCGGTCCGGCAGGCGATTGCCGAGAAAGGCGAGATCGCAGGCGAAGCGGGGATCTCGGGCGACAGGGAAATGCGTCTCAGGATCGAGCGCGTTGTAGATCGGCACACATTCGGCGGCGCCAAGCGCCCTATAGTCCCACACGACCGGATCTCCGCCGCCATAGGTCAGCACGAGGGCGATCCTTTTGAGCTCCTCGTGGAGAGGATGGCCGGCATCGTTCCGCAAGTCGCTGAGCGTCGCCGGGGCGTCGACGTCCCAGAACACCGTCAGCGCGTCATTGCGGGCGTGGTCGAGCACGGCGCGCAACAGTGCTTCGTCTTCGAAGCCCACACCGCTTGCCTTGACGACGATGTCGGCCTGCGCGGCGCAGCAAGTGACTTGCATCAGCGCATCCGGCGTCGCCTCGTAGACGACGACGTCGCACCAGTCGGGAACCTCGATGTCGCGGTGCTTCTGCCGGTCAAAGGCGTCCGGCTCGTAGAAGACGATGTCGTAACCGCGCCGGGAAAGTGCCTTCAGCAGGCCGCGATAATAGGTGGCGGCGCCGTTCCAATAGGACGACAGCAGGCTGGATCCGTAAAAGGCGATCTTCATGCGGCGGCCTCCCTTGTTGGCACCCCGTCAACCGCATGGCGATTGCCGCATGCGGCGAGTATGTCGAACAATTCGTCGGCGCGGCGCCGGCATGTGTGCCGTGCCAGGATGGTTTCTAGCCCGGCTGCCGCCAGAGCCTTCGCAAGCCCGGTGTCGTGCAGCACGTCGCGCAGGTGCTGGCGCATCTCGGAGCCGTCGCGGGCAAACAGAAAGTCCTTGCCGGGACGGAACAGCTCTTCCACGTCCGACCATGGCGCAGAGACGAGGGGAATGCCGCAGGCCAATGCCTCGAAGATGCGGATCGTGGGAATGCCCGGCAGATGGTCCCGATAGGGTCGGCGCGGGATGTGCACCGTCACTCGATGCCGCGCGAACGCTTTCGGGACGTCGGCATTGGCGATCCAGCCCTCGTGGCGCAAGCCGGCGTCGGCGAGCGCGGCCCGCGCCTGCGCTGGGTAGCGCACCCCGTGAACGGTTCCCGACAGGCCAAGCTCGCGTGCCGGCGCGACGAGGAACTCGTGGATTTCGGCGCTGCGTTCGTCGTCGCCCCAGTTGCCGACCCAGACCAGATCCGATACGGCGTCGACTTCGGGAGAGGGTTTGAACAACCGTTCGTCCGCTGCTTCATGCCAGGTGAAAGCCCGTCGGCCCCAGCCGGCGCGAAGGTAGCTCTCCCGCAACGCCTCGCCGAAGACCAAGACGCCGTCATAGTGCTCCAGGTTCAGTGCCGAGATCGACTGCGTCGCCGACACGGCGCGGTGATGCGTGTCGTGAAACAGCAGCGTGAACTTGCCGCCGTTGAGCTTGGCCCGCCCGATCCGCGCCACAAGATCTGGATCGGTCCATTCATGGACGATCACCACATCCGCCTTCGCAATCCAGGCCTCGTGATCGAAGGACGCATCGTAGGTCACCGGCATCAGCTCGGGAAAATCCTTCCGGAAGCGCTCGACGGCGAAGGGGCCTTGCTCGGCCAGAAGGTTCGAACGACTCCAACCGTCCGCGGGTTCGAGCGCGAGGGCGTGGTGTCCGTTCGCAACAAGCTCGCGCATGATGCCGCGCTGGAAATGCGCATTGCCATGGTTCCAATCGG
This sequence comes from Mesorhizobium sp. M1A.F.Ca.ET.072.01.1.1, assembly GCF_004023325.1. NCBI lineage: Bacteria > Pseudomonadati > Pseudomonadota > Alphaproteobacteria > Hyphomicrobiales > Phyllobacteriaceae > Mesorhizobium > Mesorhizobium sp. M1A.F.Ca.ET.072.01.1.1. The sequence continues at coordinate 44,295 of NZ_RZSF01000016.1, forward strand.
AAACGACGGAATGGGTGTAGAATACAAAATGCATGCTCAGCGCCCTGCGACGGCCATCGCCGCGCGATCGTAGATTTCACTCATCGCGACCGCCTGCGCCTGCGGCGAAAATTTGCGCGCGCGACGGACGGCGCGCCGGCCAAGCTGACGCCGCAAATTTTCGTCGCGGGAGAGGTGGGCGATGCATCCGGCAAGCGCATGCGGATCGCGCGTGTCGAAGAACATAGCCGCGCCGTCCCAGAGTTCGCGATAGGTCGCGATGTCGGCGAGGACCAGCGGCGCGCCCGAGAGCGCGGCTTCCAGAGCGGCAAGCCCGAAGGGCTCGTAGATCGATGGCGAAACGAAAATGCCGGCCCGCGCCATCCGCTGACGCACTTCGGCATGGCCGATCGAGCCGAGCGCGACGCAATGATCGAGACACGCCATCTGCCCGTCCGGCCCGCCGAGGGGGCCGGCGGCATGGACCGGCCATTCCGTCATGGCAGCCGCGGCATCCAACACAGCCGCGTCCTTTCCTTCATCCCACCAGCGGGCGGCGGCCAGGACGAAAGGCTCGCGGCGCGAGGCGACCGGGCCGGGAAGAGCACTGTTGTGGACGACACTTAGCCGCGCGACCGGCCCGTAGCAGGCCTCAAGCATGTCGGCGTGGCTTCGGCTGGGTGCCACCACAATATCGGCGCGATTGAAACCGGCCCTGTTGCGGTCTTTCTGCCAGGCCCAGCCGTCGGTCGGGACCTGACCGCGCACGGCATGCAGCCACGTCACGACGCAGGAATGCGAGACCACGAGGATGGGGCAGGACAGATCGACCTCGGCCGCCTGGGCCGGAGCGTTAAGATGAACGAGGTCCGCGGCACAGGTCGTTGCAAGCTCGCGAAGCTCGCCGGGCAGGCCGTCGAGATCGCTCTCGTTGCGCGTCATCCAGTCCGGAGGGGTCTCGAGCCAGGCGAGCGTCGCGAAGGACTGCGCTTCTTGTGCCTGCTCCCGAGAAGGCCGAGGCCCTAGCCCGGCCAGCACGACGTTGTCCCCTCGGGCGGTGAGCTCGCGCGCCAGGTCGAGCGAATATCGCCAGACGCCACCGACGGAGTCGGTGGTCATCAGGATGCGCCGCGGGCGATGGATCAATGATTGCAGCATGAGGACTCCAATTCGGCCAGCGCGCGCGGGCGCTGATCCTGGATGTCGCTGAACGTCCTGAACGAAGCCAGATAATGCTCATGCGCGCGCTCCCAGGCGAAATCGTCGGGCTCGCCCCACAGCTCGCGGTAGCTTGGCGAGCTCGGATAGGGATAGAGCGGCACCGGCTCGTTGGCCCAGACACCGTTGTCAATGAGGTGCTTGCGCCAATACTCCACCAGGGCCGGATCGTCCTCGACCACGCCGATCAGATTGGCCTGGACGAAAGGAACATGGCGGCGGGCATCGACCAGCAGCGCGGCCAGTTCCTCAGTGCCCAGCCGACAGCGCTTGGCCAGCATTTCGCGGCCTTCGACGGTCAGGCTTTCCAGGCCAGCTTCGATCGAGACGCAGCCGGCCTCGCCCAACAATTCCAGCAACTCCGGTTTCCAGAGGTCGATGCGCGTCTGAACGCCGAATTGGATATCGCGGTCGACAAGGGCCTCGAGCAGCGCCTTCTGGGGCAGGAAAATCTCGTCGATGAAGTAGATGTAGCCGACGCCCTGGGCCATCAGACCGTCGATCTCGGCGACGACCGCGTCGTGGTTCCTGCGGCGGTAGGCGTCGCGAAAATCGATCTTGGCGCAGAAGCTGCAATTATAGGGGCAACCCCGCGAAGCTTCCACCTCGGCACCGGCGCCCTTCTGGTCCGCGTCGAACCGATGATGGTGGTGCGAATGGGCCGCAATCCAATCGGACGGCCAATGAAGTGCCGGGTGGTCGACGAAGCGGCTGACGCTCACGCCACCGTTGCAGGCCAGCACGCCGCTCTCGAGCCGCGCCGTGTGAGGGACGGCGCTCCATTCGCCGCGCCCGGCAAGCTCCGCCACCACCTCCTCGCATTCGCCGCGCACGACGACATCGACGCCAAGCTTGCGCAGGGTAGGGGCCGGCGTCGCCGAGCCATGCGGCCCGACGGCGGCGGTGCGCCCGCCGCGCCCGGCGAGATGCTTCAGGAATTCTGCCGGCACCCGCAGCTCCGGCGGCGCGCAGCGCCAGAACAGATAGGTCGGCGCGGTGGTCACGACGGTCATTTCCGGCCCGTACGCCGCCACGCGCTCGGCAAGTTCCGCGTTGTCGAGATTCTGCAACTGTCCGTCCAGCATCAGCACGCTGTGGCCGTCGGTCTCCAGCAGGGCTTTGCAGTAGCCAAGCTCCAGGGGCAGATGCGGCTGGCGGCAGCCGAAATAGATGCTGTGTTCATATGTCCAACGCGGGTTGACCAGTGCTACTTTCATGCGACGTACCTCGCCACTTCAGCGTGCGGCTGGAGACGGTGCCGCAACAGCCAGCCGGCAAGGTCGCTGATGCCTTCGCGCCACGGGACATGCGCGCGCCAGCCAAGCGCGGCCTCTATCTTGCGGGTATCGGCGATGAAGAAGGGCTGGTCGCCGGTGCGTTCGATATCCTGCCGGAGCACGATGTCGCGGCCGGTCATGATGGCGATCTCCGACAGGAGCGAGCGCAGGCTGACGGCATTCCGCGGTCCGCCGCCAAGGTTGAACGCCTGTCCCTTGAGGTTTTCGATCCTGGCCAGCACTCCGCGATAGGCGGCAACCGCGTCGGACACATGCAGGATGTCGCGCACCTGCTTGCCGTCGCCATAGATGGTGATGGGCCGGCCGCTGAGCGCGCTGAGGAGGAAATGCGCGACCCAGCCCTGGTCCTCGGTGCCGAACTGGCGCGGTCCATAGATG